>NZ_JBDFXP010000017.1:0-107268 GCF_040911965.1 Phocaeicola sp. RTP21359st1_B8_RTP21360_211022 | reverse complement strand
GAAAACAGAATCCAGATATAAGAACAAACTTACAGCTGAATCCTGTTTCCATTTACACAAAATTTTGGACAGTGTCTACCAGTACAATATCACTAATCCTCTCCGTATTGAACCTTCATTCAATTATTTTTTTGAGAATGACAATGTAAGTATGTTGGATGTAAATGTGAACTTCCACTATCTTTTCCCGGTAGCTCAAAGTGTCAAGCTTTATCCGCTGTTCGGTCTGACCATGTCCAACTGGATGTTTGACATGCATGATTTGGATGTTGACTGGGATGGAGACCACGTCCATGTTGATGATGGGGGTAATCATAATGAATTCCGTATCGGGGCTAATCTCGGAGCCGGGGCGGAATTCGCTTTGGGACGTAACTGGGCTATGAATGTTGAATTCAGATACCAATTGGTTGATGATTTTGACCAAGGGGTTATTAACTTCGGAGCTGCTTATCGGTTCTAAAAACATACCAAGAGACAGATATAATTCTATATTTGTCTCTTGTATTTTACAATTGCGTATTTTTCAGAATAATTCGAAATAACTTCCTATTACCACCTTCCCCATTTCTTTTCATTCAATAAATAGTTCAGTCACCAACAGCCAATAAAAACATAAAAGCAAATATTTTAGTTTTCATAGCTCCTTTATTTATAATTCAACAAGCCATTTAAATATCGCTCATCATCAATACGAATAATCCTGTACCTCGCCCCATCACGAATATTCTCCTTTATCATCTCATTCCATCCTTTCATATCTCTTAATCTAAATTCAAAAACCTCTTCCGAAATTTTCAACTCTGCACCATTGGTAACATTGCAGGTAATAAAACCTTTATCATCCATTGTGCAATGTTTATAAAAACGATATGCGGCAGCCTTCATTTGATAGTCAGCAGCCTTGATTTCTTCCTCAGACATCTTCCCCTTTTGACGCAACGCATAATACTCATCAGGTATTATGCTGATGAATTCATCACTTTCAATATAATCTCTAACAGATTTTACTTCAACAGAACGAGTCTCAACAGAATTTATCTTGCCCTTATCTACGGTTTCTTGATTATTCGTACAACTACAAAAAACGAGCAAAAGCAAAGCTGGCAAATAAAGTTTTTTCATAATATTACACATTTATAATTTAACAACCATAATACACTTATGATAAAGAAAGTAAAGAAATACACCTTTTCTACTTCCGATGATAGTTCCACTTGTTGAATTCGGACCATAAACTTCCGCATCAGAATCATTCATGACACTATCTATTAAAAACGGAATCCAACTTTTCTTTATATTCCTTATACTGTAACTTTAAATCTATCAAGTCAACATCAGGATTGTCAACTAAAAGGTTATTCACATTCTCTATTTCTAAAACAACTCTATCATAATTCATCTTATTCACTCCCAACTCTAAAGCTTTAGTCTCAGATATATCAACAGAATATTTTCTATTAACCTTATCCAAAGTTATATACTGTGACATAATAATAGAGGCACGTCTTATTTCTTTAACCTTATCATTCATCTTTATGTAGTCAATGATATTCAAGTTCAATTCCGCCGCATCTTGAATATCACTCTTTGATGCACAAAAACTTATTGTCTTTTGTTCTTTATCACTTACAACTCCCGAAATCGTTAACTTAGGAATACAATGTGACGCTGTTACAAATCTAGACTTTTCACCATGAGTTCCCCTAACTCCGATACTCCCACTATACATATTATTATTAGAAACTCCATACGATGAAAATTTACCACCAAGATTTATCAACACAGAACTACGTACATTGCTTTCCTCTCTATTAACATTATCCGAATCAACAGGACTATCTATAATAATAGACGTACCATATCCAAAAACAATAGCAGGAGAATTACTTATTAAACGCTTAAATAACTGAATGTTTTCTTCTGAACAAACCTCCAAATCAACAGAGACTCTATTTTTATCAACCCAAATTCCCACTCCATTCCAAGTCAACTCATCAGGGAAATTCCCCTCACACAAAATATCACTTAATTTAGAATTTAATTCACTCAATTCATCAAAAGAATAATCACAAGATTCTACCTCAAATTTATCACTTCCCGCCCTTCTTATCATATCTTCCTTACCTTTTTCCATATTCCCTTTTATAAGGACAACAGGATACCCACTATCATTAGTATACATTCCACCATAATAGTCAGGATAAACAAACTCACCAATGTTCCCCCTAGTATAGGAAGTAAAAGACTTAGAAATGTTCATTACAAGCCTCTCCACTTCCATAGAACTATTAACAATAACAGAATCACCCTTATTTGCAGATTCATCAGAACAAGCTACAAAGTTAACTGCCCAAATAGCTAACAAATAAAAATACTTCTTCATAGCAATATACTTTAAATATTAATAGCTATAAATTAAGCCATAATAATAAAGATACACAACAAAACAAATCACTTTAACAATAAAATATAACACTATTAATTAGGTGGCTCTTTCTCAAGATAAACATCCTGCAACAACTCATCCTTTCGAGTTACCTTATAACGGCACAGTACTTCCCCGGTTTCCATATTATACCAATCAGCTACCTTACCTTTTACAGATATATATCAAGTATAACAACCATCATCCATATTCAAACCTTTCACATCAAGAACCAAATCCTCATCCCGAAAATCATTCAACACTTCATCCTCTATCATAGTGCAGAACTGACCGATCAAAGCATGCAAAACACTATTAAATTAAAAATCCAGAGTAAAAATAGAATTTTTTTTCTATATGATAATATTATTTGAATTGCAAATAATATTATTTATCCATTGTTTTATTTATTATTTTATCTATCTTTGTATATTATCAAAATAATCAGTTATGAATATATCAAAAGAAGGAATAGCGATAACAAAACGTTTCTTTGAAGCGATAGATATGCTGAAAGCACAGAAACGTATGCGTGGGCTTCTTACATACACCAAGGCCCATGATATAAATTATTGGAACATAAATACAGTCAGAAACCAGCCGGAAGTAAGTGTCCTAAAACCTGAATGGATAGCGTACTTGGTCCTTGACTATGGGATTTCGGCTGATTGGATTTTGACGGGTAGGGGAGGGATGTTTAAACAATAAATGTTCAAAAACTTATCCTTATAATCAAATCTGTTGTTTGTAACTTATTTATTTTCAGATTATTGATTAATAAAATGGAGTCTGCTTTGGGAGCAGGGGGTCGTGGGTTCGAATCCCGCTACCCCGACGGATGAGAGTCAAGGAGTTACGGTAAAATGTAGCTCCTTTTTTTTATTCTCCGAATGGGGCGGTTTACCTTTGGTTTAACCAAGTGAGTTAGGGTCAGCGGATTTTCCCGGTTGGCAAGCTTTCTTTTAAGCGTATAGCCTAGCCAGTCTGAACATGAAGAATTTCCATCAGCCACCCCTCTTAACTGGCTTCGAAAAGCTTTGATTTTAGCATTGAACGACTCTGCTGAAGCATTTGTCAATCGTTCTTCAAAATAATTTATGATGGTCGTACTATGGTTTGAAAAGGTGTGTTAAACCAAAAATGAACATGGATGCTACCATTTCCGCTGAGCCGAAATTTCGGCTCAGCGGTTTCCGAAATGCCAATTATTTTTTAGCTTTCCAGACGTGCGTATTCATGTGTATTATGGATTAACTCACTGGTACTTTTATCCACCCCGTAGGATAGATATCCGGAGCTTCGGAATGCTGGAACCAACGACTAGGCACAATTACCGTTTTGTCCATATTGGGATTTAACCATGCTCCCCACCAGCTGAATGTACTGTTGCAGATGATGTGATGTTTGCAATGACTCATAAGCATCATATCTTGCCAACTGTCTTCATCCGTATTCCAATCAATATATACTGCATTCTGCAATGGAAGATTTTCCTTTACCCAAGCAATGTCATCTGAAAAAATATAGTAAGATGGAGAGGCAACTCTTCTGCTCATTTCCGCTATTGCGTTTTGATAGTAAGGTAACTGGCATACACTTCCGGTAGTAGCCCAATGCTTGGGTTGCAAATAATCTCCACGACGAATATGTAGAGATACTGCGTTTTCATCCTTGTCCAAAATTTCAAGCATATTAAGACTTCTACTGTTGGCTTTATTCTTGTCAAAAGTGAAAGACTCCCTAACTTCATCCTTAATATCTGCAAAGAAACGTTCCGACTGATAAAATCCTTTAAAATAAAGTAAAGGCCAAAAGTATTTCTTTTCAAAAGCTCGTAAACTATTGGGAGCTTGTTTCCGTTCATATATTTTTTTGAAGAAAAGGAATTCGATAACTTTTTTCAGAGGTTGGTTTATACAAAATTCTGTATGGGGCAGATTAAACACACGATGCATTTCATATCCGTAGTGCACTTTATAATGCATCATGTCCGAAAGGTCTATACGCACTTTGGGATAGTACTTTTTCATTCGCAAATAAAAAGCGTAAATAAACATTTGATTTCCCAAACCACCTGTTACTTTTATAAGTCTCATATTTCTTTGTCCTTTTTTTGTTATCTGCAATATTTCAATTTACATTTCGACATTGTTTATATATAAATTGACTTCGCAAAGGTATTAATTTTATCAGAGTGTACAAACATCTTAAAAAAATATTGTTTTCTCTAATAGCAGCTTATTATCTTGTTATTATATAGTGAACTAACCGTATGAAAGAGTACAGGGTAAAGTTTAGAAGAAAGATCAGAAGATAGTATGATATATTGGTTGCCTTTCTGTGGTACAGCATGTAAGTAATGGTTCTTTTGATGGAAGTGGGTTGCTTTGTCAACGGAATGAATTTCCGAGTTTACTCTCATTAAAACTCTTACGATATTTTTTCTAAATGTCGAATGCTGTAAAGTTTAAGGTAGAGTGAATCTCTGAAATATTTTGTATTTTAGTTATGTTTTGTTAGAATGTTTTTCTTGTTTTCATTATTGAGTGTTATTTACAGAGAAGTACCTAAAAATACAGAAAATGATTGGTTTGATACTCTTTAAGTATGAATTAACTAGTTGGTTTTATGTTTTTTTTACTGGATCTTTTTGATTAGTTATGCAGCATGGAGTGCTAGATTGTTCTTGTGCCGTGCATTTTTCACCTAGTATAATAGTGCTTCACCGATGTTTCGGCAAATATTACCGAAAAAAATTAAATATATTATCTTAGAGTTGTATGCTTGATACAGAATACGGTGCTTAGGTTCTCTCTTTTAAGTGATAAGTTTGGTTTTTATCAATTATATATGATATCTTTGCGGCTTTAAATATCCGACTATTTAGGAATGTAAAAATATATTGGATGATTTATTGGAACATTGCGAAACTATACTGTCAGGATGTGCTGGCATATTTGCAATATGATCGTGACAAGCTGATTAATTTTTATTTGTTAAACGAAAAAAATGAATTTATTATTATTGAATGCAGCCTCAGGCAGTAAACTTGAGCAAGCACTGGAGAAACTGGTAGATTTTGGAATGGACGCTGGTAAGGATATATTTGTCGCCATTCTGATATATTCAGTCGGTCGTTTTATCATTAAGCAGATTAGTGTATTAATAGCCAAAGTTCTTGAAAAACGGAAGATAGAAACCAGTGTACAGACTTTCTTGAAAAGTTTAGTGAAAATTTTATTGAACATGGTACTTGCTTTTGCCATAATCAGCAAGTTGGGAGTGGAAACGACCAGTTTTGCTGCACTTTTGGCGTCAGCCGGTGTGGCTGTAGGTATGGCACTTTCCGGCAATCTTTCCAATTTCGCAGGTGGTTTGATTATACTTGTTTTTAAACCGTTTAAAGTAGGCGATTATATAGATGGACCTGGAGTAAGTGGTACAATAAAAGAGATACAGATTTTCCATACCATACTTTCCACTCTTGATAATCGGATGATATACGTTCCCAACGGGATGCTCAGTGGAAATGCTGTGATTAATTACAGCAAACAGGAAATGCGCCGTGTTGAATGGGTATTCGGAGTAGAATATGGAGAGGATGTACAAAGGGTCAGAACCGTATTGCAACGTATTATTTATGCGGACAAACGTATTTTGGATACTCCTGCTCCTATCATTGTTTTAGGCTCATTAAGTGCGAGTAGCGTTGACATTACTGTCCGTGTTTGGGTTAAAACAGCTGATTACTGGAATGTTTTATATGATATTAATGAGATTGTTTATACGACATTTAATAAAGAAGGAATCGGATTCCCTTTCCCACAACTTACTGTGCATCAATCTTCAAAATAATAGAAACATATTCAACTTCTTAAATAAATGATCATGAAAAAATTAATTTGTTTTTTTACGATTTTCGTATTTTGGGGAATCACTGATAGTATGGCTCAGGGATTACATTTTGGGGTAAAAGCCGGTGTGCTTGGCAACAAAGCAAATATTAGTGGCATGCGTGACCAGTTTAAGGAAGAGAGTTTGACAGGATTTCAAGTAGGGCCTATGTTGCAATATCAAACAGGATTTCATGGTATCGCTTTGGACTTTTCTCTGCTGTATGTAGAGCGTGGAATCAAACTGACAAATACCTCTAACAGACGTAGCGCTGACATTAAAACACAAAGTATTGATATTCCTATAGAACTGAAATGGGAAATGGGAATATCAAATAATTTTGATTTGTTTTTGGGAGTCGGTCCTTCCTTTTCTTTTTTGGTAGACAAGGACAATTGGGGACGCAAACTTGCTCATATAGCTGTGGATGTTATAGATAAGGATCTTCCATCTATGGGATGGCGTTCGACTGAAGTCGGATTGAACTTGGGAGGTGGAGTGAAAATTGTAAATCATTTAATGGTAAGTTGCTATTATAATATAGGATTAACCCAGTCTGCCAAGCATAATATAGGAGGCAATAAGCATGATGCCATAGATCAAATTTTTGATGGTGATGTATTCGAAAGCAAAAATAGATATTGGCAGTTATCACTTGCTTATGTGTTTTAGTCAGATAATTGCGGATCGTTTTTAGCAATACAAAACTAAAAAGCGGCTTTTATTATTGAGAAGGTTTGTAGTAAAACATCCAATAAAAGAGTCTGAATAACAAAGTGATTGCATCCGTGTGTGGAAAACACACGGATAGCATGAATAAATAATTTTTTTTGCAAAAATGAAATTATATATTTTGATTCAACAGTTATTGAGAAGAAAATTTGTTCAATATTTTGTTCTTTTCTTCATTCTGATTTCAATTATAGCCGTCATTGCAAGTTCATTTGAAGAAATGGCCACATACAAAGTACTGTTATTCGGCATTACTTATGTATCTTCTTTTATTTTTCTTATTGAATACACAGCCCGTATCGTATCTGCACCGGCACTCTATCCCGGTATGAAAACAGCAAAGGCACGTCTGAAATATACATTCTCTTTTTATGGCTTTGTTGACTTCGTGGCAGTACTGCCTTGTGTTCTTACCTATGCATACTGGGATACGGAAGTCGTTCATGTCATTATTTTACCCTATATCTTCATTATTTTTAAGTTAATACGTCACTCGCGATCTTTCCGAATTATCGGTATGGCTCTTGCTTCTGTCAGAGAAGAACTTGAAACAGCCTACACAGCTAGTTTCATTACAATTTGCTTTTCCGCCATTTTGATGTATTATATTGAAAGGAATGCACAACCTGAAGTCTTTAAAAATATCGGTGACGGAATCTGGTGGGCCATTATTACATTTGCTACAGTCGGATATGGTGACATTTATCCCATTACCTTTTTGGGGAAATTATTGGGTTGTATTATTTGTCTGGTAGGTGTGGCAATGGTAGCCATTCCGACCGGTATCATTAGTTCTTCTTTTATCAATATCGTACAAAAGAAGGAACAAAGAGAGAAATTCAATAAGGAAGAGGAGAATAGATGATAATAAAGTTCCCCAAAAACAACTGTTGGGGAGTATATTCTTTTCTTATAGATAATTTCTATAGTTATATGAAAAACTTTGGATTCTTAAAAATAAACCATATAGTCTTTAGAATGTGCATAACAAAAGTCTGCTTGAGGTGACAACGAACTTATAATTGTTATATCTTTGCATTGTCATTGTTGAAGCAATGATAAAATAAATAATCTTTAATCAAAACTTATGATTATGAAAAAAAGTATTTTAACCGTATTGTTTGCGTTAATCTGTACTATGGGATTTTCGCAGGTGTCTTTTAATGTAAAGGCTGGTCTTAACCTTAGTAGTTATATTGGTGAGAATTCAGATCACTCCGAATTTAAACCCGGAGCACGTATCGGAGTGGGGATGGAGTATCAGTTTAATGATATGATATCTTTACAGCCTTCATTGTTTTTTTCGCAAAAGGGGGCAAAATATTCAAGTGGATTTGACGGAAATATAATAGATGCTGATGCAGATGTGAAAATTAACCAGCTCTATCTTGAATTGCCTGTTAACGTACAGTTTCGTTTTAATATTGCAGATAACACCAACCTTGTCATCGCGACAGGCCCTTATTTGGCTTGCGGAGTAGGTGGTAAGGTTAAATTCGATGGTGACGCATCCGTTGGAGGCATCCATATTAATGGTGATGACAAAATAGACACATTCGGTGATGACGGACTGGATTACAACAGATTTGATGCAGGATGGAACATCGGTCTGGGTGTGGAGTTCGGAAAGATTCTCGTAGGTCTTGATACCCAACTTGGTTTTTGCAAGGTAATGGATGGCGATGCCCCCCATAATGCAAATATAGGCATTACTTTAGGATATAAATTCTAAGCAAACTCTTTCATACCCCCTCTCTAGTCTGTGCTGGTTTGCACGGTTTTGAGAGGGGTTTTATTATAATTTTCACAACCGATGTCAGTTCTTGGCGAAAGTAAGAAAATAGCAGTACGGTAGTTGAAAAAGTTAGAGACATTCAGAAAATAGTATAAAGGCCGCTTTACCATCATGTATGCAGGTTATTTTATCATTATTGCCAGCAAGAAACCATTTAAAACAATCATTGGGAAGGAAAAAAGAAGTAGTTTTTTTATCAAAATGTAAAATTAGACAGTATCTAAATTCTCCATAAAAAATTGTGTATTGCTTTTTTATATCTATATTTGCAATTTCAATAGTTTTATTGCCAAATGGTTTTAATATGAAACGAATTCAAGTACTGTTATTATTTATAGTCATTTCTTGTTCCATGTTTGCACAAGACAGGCTTTCTCTGTTCATAGGCAGGGCGAACAAGTATGCAGCTGTGGAGTTATCCGACTATCGGAAACGTTTATGCGTAGAATATAATATATCTAATCAATTATTGGATGATTATTACAGAAGATGTGGTAGTAATTGGGGGAATGTCGGTTTGGCTCTTGAAATAGCAAAGACTTCCGGCAGGCATATGCGGGAGGTGTGTGACTATTACAAGCGTTACCACCGGAATGGCTGGAATCGTATATTGGTAGAGATAGGCATAAAACCAGGGTCGATGTACTATGATCCATTTTATGACAGGATTCGTTATCATAGCGAATGCTGGCGTGAACATTATTGCTCTTATTGTGACCATCATGATAAGCATCATCGCAAGCATTATAAAAAACACAAGCGTCATAAACATCATAAATGGCACGATGATGACGATGATTGGGATGATGACGATGAAGACGATTAACACACTTATATATTTTTAAAAATGAAAAAGATCTTTATTTTTTTAGGACTGATGTTTGTCATGTTGAGCAGTACCTACGCTCAAAAAGGCAGACAGGCAATTGGATTTGGATTAAGTTACGGAACAGAAATTGAAAGTGCTGGATTGGGAATTAAATACCAGTACAATATCACTAATCCTCTCCGTATTGAACCTTCATTCAATTATTTTTTTGAGAATGACAATGTAAGTATGTTGGATTTAAATGTGAACTTCCACTATCTTTGTCCGGTAGCTCAAAGTGTCAAACTTTATCCGCTGTTTGGTCTGACCATGTCCAACTGGATGTTTGACATGCATGATTGGGATGTTGACTGGGATGGAGACCACGATGGGGGTAACCATAATGAATTCCGTATCGGGGTTAATCTCGGAGCCGGGGCGGAATTCGCTTTGGGACGTAACTGGGCTATGAATGTTGAATTCAGATACCAATTGGTTGATGATTTTGACCAAGGGGTTATTAATTTCGGAGCTGCTTATCGGTTCTAAAAACATATCAATGTGTCAAAACGAAAATGACTGCTCCTAAAAATTACAGATAGTAATTATAACACTTAAAAGGGTCGTATCAAACTCTGTCTTGAGTAATGATACGACCCTTTCTTTAGTCTTTTAGGATGCTTAAATTTCAGATTATAAGTTTATGTTTTCAAAAACTGAGTCTTGTCTCTTGAACTTTATTAAAATCACTATTTCTAGGTATTTCAGAATCTCTTTCAAATCTTTTACTTTGCAGCAAACAAATTAAATGATTTGCTGTATGAAAAAAATGGGTATAATTTATGGTTCCTCTACTGGAACTTGTGAGAGCATCGCACAGACAATAGCTGAAAAATTAGGTGTGGCATCAGTTGATGTAATTGATGCAAGTAAAATTACCACAGAAAAAGTGGAAAGTTATGATATTTTATTGTTAGGGACTTCTACTTGGGGAGACGGTGAATTGCAAGATGATTGGTATGACGCCATTAAAATGATAAGGACTGCAGATTTGAATGGTAAAATAGTTGCTCTCTTTGGCTGTGGAGATTCAGAATCCTATTGTGATACATTTTGTGACGGTATGGGAGTTATATATGACCAGTTAAAGAATTCAGGTTGCACTTTTGTGGGGGCAGTTTCTGCCGATGGGTATTCGTATTCATCTTCTATAGCGATAATCGATGGGAAATTTGTAGGTTTGGCTCTTGATGACGTGAACGAAAGTGGCAAGACTGAAGAACGTATTAACAGTTGGGTTGAAGAAATAAAGAAGAACCTGTAATTTTGACAATTGCCTTATGATAGCTTCAGACATAAACCCGGTAGAATTGAAAGTATTTCTGAATCATATTTATGAATTAAAAAAAGGAGTACGTCAGATGGTACTCTATACTACCAAGAGGAAGTATGAAGATTTTGCTGTAAAACGGCTGATCAATCAAAAGATTAATTACATAATCCAGCCCGTGGAAAATGATAAAATAAACCTGTTTTTCGGTAGAAAAGAATGCATTAATGCCATTCGTTTCCTAGTGAATCAGCCACTGAACAAATTGTCACCCGAGCAGGATTTTATTCTTGGAGCTATGCTGGGGTATGATATTTGTGCACAATGCAAACGTTATTGCGACCGTAAAGTATAATAATTTCAATTTCACGTAGTTTTAAATGTAGTAGTAAAGGGGTGTCTGAATAATTTTCAGGCATCCTTTTTCACTTTTTATGTGAACCATCTTTTTATCTATTTTGTTGCATTATTAGCATAAACCTTAAAAATGAGAAGATATGGGTAAAGAAGAAAAGAAAAAGATGGAACAAAAGGATGAGCTGACGAATAGTGGTCAGCGGTTTCCTGTTGAACAAGTGTCCAATACTGGTAAGCCTACCAAGAAGCAGGTGAAAGCAGCGGTAAAAGAGTTGAATCCTGACGTGAACAGTTTAGGAAGTAGAGGATAATTTAAAATTGAAAACAGTAATGGATATAACTGGAAAAATAGAAGAGGTAAACCAGTCGGACTCATTATTGCTGGTTGTGTTTTATGCGGATTGGTCTCCCCATTGTGAATGGATTGAACCGCTGTTACATGAATTTGAAAAACCGGTCAATATTGTAAGAGTCAATATAGAAAGTAATCGGAAAGTAGCCGATGCCTATGAAATAGAAATAGCTCCCAGCTTTGTCCTCCAACGTAAAGGCAAGATGTTGTGGGAGAAAACTGGTGAAGTATTTCCAGGAGAATTAAGGGATGTCATTGAAATGTTCAAGAATTGAGATCTGTACATCCAGATTAAAAAAGTTCCGTTGGTATACAGCTACGGGACTTTTTTTCTTGTAGGCGGTTTTGTACAATGGAAAACATATCGTACCTTTGCCAAACAATTGATTAAATTTAAGAATATATGTTCAGAAGTCATACTTGCGGAGAGCTCAGACTTTCCGATGCAGGCAAAAGTGTAACGTTGGCAGGTTGGGTACAGCGTGCACGTAAAATGGGAGGGATGACGTTTGTCGATCTTCGTGACCGTTACGGTATTACCCAATTGGTATTCAACGAAGCGGTGAATGCCGAACTTTGTGAACGTGCCAATCACTTGGGGCGTGAATTTGTTATTCAAATAACCGGTGAAGTGAACGAACGTTCAAATAAGAATATGAATATTCCCACCGGTGAAATTGAAATTATCGTATCGGTATTGAATGTACTTAATTCAGCGGTAACTCCTCCTTTTACGATAGAAGATAATAGTGACGGAGGTGATGATATCCGTATGAAATTCCGCTATTTGGATTTACGCCGTAATTGTGTGCGTAAAAATTTGGAACTTCGTCATAAAATGACAATGGAAGTGCGCCGATATTTGGACAGCAAAGGGTTTCTGGAAGTGGAAACTCCTATGTTGGTAGGTTCTACTCCTGAAGGAGCCCGTGATTTTGTTGTTCCTTCACGTATGAACCCGGGACAGTTTTATGCACTGCCACAGTCTCCGCAAACACTGAAGCAATTGCTGATGGTTTCCGGCTTTGATCGTTACTTCCAGATTGTAAAGTGTTTCCGTGATGAAGATCTTCGTGCAGACCGTCAGCCTGAGTTTACTCAGATAGACTGTGAGATGAGTTTTGTTGAACAAGAAGATATCATTTCCACTTTCGAAGGAATGGCAAAACATTTGTTCAAGGAGTTACGTGGAGTCGAGTTGAGCGAACCGTTTCTGCGTATGACATGGGCCGATGCCATGAAATATTACGGTAGTGACAAACCGGATTTGCGTTTCGGCATGAAGTTTGTGGAATTGATGGATATCATGAAAGGTCATGGCTTCTCTGTTTTTGATGATGCGGCATATATTGGTGGTATCTGTGCGGAAGGCGCTGCAAGTTATACCCGTAAACAGTTAGACCAATTAACAGAATTTGTCAAGAAACCTCAGATCGGTGCGAAAGGTATGGTTTACGCCCGTGTGGAAGCTGATGGCAATGTAAAATCCAGTGTAGACAAATTCTATTCACAGGAAGTACTTCAGCAGATGAAGGAAGCTTTCAGTGCCAAGCCGGGTGACTTGATCCTGATTCTGAGTGGTCCTGATGCTATGAAGACCCGCAAGCAGTTATGCGAACTTCGTCTGGAAGTGGGACGTCAGCTGGGACTGCGTGATAAGAATAAATTTGCTTGTCTGTGGGTTGTTGATTTTCCGATGTTTGAGTGGAGTGAAGAAGAAGGTCGTCTGATGGCCATGCACCATCCGTTCACTCATCCGAAAGAAGAAGATATTCCTTTGTTGGATACAGATCCGGCTGCTGTTCGTGCCGATGCTTACGATATGGTAGTAAACGGTGTAGAAGTAGGAGGTGGTTCAATTCGTATCCATGATTCACAATTACAAGCCAAGATGTTTGAAATTTTGGGCTTTACTCCGGAAAGAGCACAAGAACAATTCGGCTTCCTGATGAATGCATTCAAATACGGAGCACCTCCTCATGGTGGTTTGGCATACGGTCTTGATCGCTGGGTTTCTTTGTTTGCAGGACTTGATAGTATCCGTGACTGTATAGCATTCCCTAAAAATAATAGTGGACGTGATGTGATGTTGGATGCTCCCGCTGCTTTGGATCAATCACAATTGGATGAGTTGAATCTGGTCGTTGATATAAAAGAGGATAAGTAAGTTTTTTCCGCTTTTTATATAGGGTATTGTATAAAAGGCCGATAACGGGACGATCCGAACAAAGCGTAGTGAATGCTGTTTCAGCTAATTCGCTACGCTTTGTCTTTTTGGTTTAAAGTAGTCCGATAAGCTGAAACAGCTTATAAACATATGAAGGAAGCATATAAAAAGTGTATGAAAGAGAAAAATACGATCAAGATAAAGAGTTATGAATCACCCTGCGGAGTGTTGCTGCTCGGTTCATTTGGCGGAAAACTCTGCCTGTGTGACTGGCAGGTGGAAAAACACTGCGATCGTGTGAATCAACGGTTGAAGCGGATATTGTGTGCCGAATTTGAAATAAGTACGTCAGAAATAATCGAAGAATCAATAGAGCAACTCAACGAGTATTTTGCAGGACAACGCAAAGAATTTAGTGTGCCGCTTCTTTTTGTGGGCACGGATTTTCAGAAAACAGTATGGAATGAACTGTTAAAGATACCGTTTGGCAGGACAATGTCTTATGGTGAAATGGCCAGGCATATCGGGATGCCCCAAGCAGTTCGTGCGGTAGCCAATGCTAATGGTGCAAATTCCATATCAATCTTTGCACCTTGCCATCGTGTGATCGGTAGTGACCACTCGCTGACAGGATATGGAGGTGGACTGTCCGCTAAAAGGTTTTTATTGGAATTGGAATCACAACCTCGGTTAATGTTATGAGCAGACAAGAAACATTTCCAATGCTATATAATAAATAAAAAGGAATGGGTAGTGAAAATGCCCATTCCTTTTTCTCATATCTTCTTAATGAATTACCATGTTGTTCCTTGGAATACACTACTTTCGTTATAGGGAACCAGATATCCGTTCATTGTCAGCGTATTGCCTGAGAAATTTGGATTTATAGTAACACTGGCCTGATTGGTTCCGCCAGTCAGTACAATGGAAACGGTGGCCGAAACGGCAATCCCATTAATTCCATAATTATAGTACACATTACCGTCTTTATCCTGGCGCATACTTATTCCGTTCACATTTCCCTGAACCGTGACACCTCCCAAGCCGTTCGGGCTCCAGTTATACACAAAATTAGTAAAGGCGGTCTGAATAATACCTTGCCCATCGTTTACTTCCACATAATTCGTGTTAGAGGAAACAAAACGCATTATTCCATTACGGAATACAACGTTATCAGCTTCTAATACAAAAGAACCGTTTTTTAAAGCATTAATTGCTTGGACGTAGGATACAGAGTCCTGCTGAGCTTCCAAGGCTTTCTTTTCCTGACGTTCTTTCTTCCATGCTTCGCGTTTAGCGTCTTCTCTTTGTTTTCTGGTTTGTGCATTTGTCACTCCGCTGAAGCAAACAAGTAACAATGCGGCTAAAAATAATACTTTTTTCATAATTAAGCTGTTTAGTAAATCAATAATATCTTTTGAATATTCTGATAACTAAAACAGCCTTAACCATGAATTGTTTAACGAATATGTGAATTTATATAACGATAACGTTTGTATTTAATCTATAAAGCGTCGGGTTAGATTTTCAAACTCATCAATACGCCGGTCACGGAGGAAAGGCCACCAGCGACGAACATTCTCACTACGGGTCATATCCAGTTCCACTACCATATTTTCTTCATCCATATTGTTGGCTTGTGCCAGTATTTCTCCTTGAGGACCTGCCACGAAGCTATTACCCCAAAATTGGATACCATTAGTCTGACCGGAAGGATCGGGCTCATGTCCTACACGGTTCACGGCGATAACCGGCAGACCGTTTGCCACGGCATGTCCACGCTGCACGGTTACCCATGCACCTAGTTGACGGATTTTCTCTTCTTGAGTGTCTGTGCTTTCCCAACCTATAGCTGTAGGGTATATAAGAATTTCAGCACCTTTCAGTGCCATCAGCCGTGCACCTTCGGGATACCATTGGTCCCAGCAGACTTGTACACCTAGTTTTCCCAGTGATGTCTGAATAGGTTCAAATCCCAGGTCACCGGGAGTAAAATAAAATTTCTCATAATAGGCGGGATCATCGGGAATATGCATTTTGCGGTATTTCCCTGCTATACTGCCATCTTTGTCAAAAACGACGGCTGTATTGTGATATAGCCCCGGAGCACGCTTCTCGAATAACGAAGTAACCAGTACAATACCGTATCCGGCAGCCAACTCACTGTAGAAGCCGGTAGAAGGACCGGGAACCGGTTCTGCCAAATCAAACATATCCGTATCTTCTGTCTGACAGAAGTAAGGGGTGTTGTGCAACTCCTGCAATACAACCAGCTGTGCACCTGCTGCCGCCACCTGTTCTATATTGTGGTGCAGTTTGCTCAAATTGTGACGGATATCATTAGTGCATGTCTGTTGGATAATTCCTACTTTAATCGTTCTTTTCATACATATATTTATTAATATACACCTTCGGGATATTGCATGGTGACGCAATGCAGCGAGCCATGTTGCTTTATTAAAGCAGTGCAGTCAATACCTACTATCTCTCTTCCGGGAAATGCTTCAGCCAATACTTCTTTGGCGCGCATATCATTCACAGAATCAGCATAAGTAGGATAAAGCACAGCTTCATTCATTATCAGGAAATTGGCATAAGTTGCCGGCAAGCGATGATGTTCCTCATCATAAACAGCACTTGCCATAGGTAGCGGAAGCAGACGGTATGGCCTGCCGTCCAAAGTACGGAACGCTTTTAGTTCTTCTTCCATCATTGCCAGTTCCTTATAGTGTTCATCTTTTTCATTGGTGCACTTTACATACACAATGGTATCATCCGGACAGAAACGTGCCAATGTGTCCACATGGCTGTCTGTATCATCACCTGCCAGATAACCGTGTTTCAACCATAGAACCTGTTTTAAGTTAAATGTTTCTTTTAGAAAATCCTCCACTTCCTGTCGGTTCATTTCATTTCTGTTTTTAGCCAGCAAACATTGCTCTGTAGTCAGCAGGCTTCCTTTCCCATCACTTTCTATGGAACCTCCTTCTAAAATAAAATTCCGGCAGAAAACATATTCACCTTTCAGAACAGGATGGTGAAAATACAGTTCGTTATTAATCTGGTTATCATAATTTGCGGCAAACTTCATTCCCCAGCCATTAAAACAGAAATCCAGCAGCAGGGGAGTAGCGTCTTCTTTCAACAGGGTGATAAAAGCATGATCGCGTGCCCAAGTATCATTTGTGTTGATTTTTGATGTGACTAGTTTTTGGATATCAGCTCCATAATTATCTATACTATCTCTTATGGAATCGGGGTCTGGAGCCACAATCAACAAACTCTGACGTTTCAAAACCTCATAAGCTATCTTAAGAAAACAGTCATTCACTTCGTCCAACATGTATGCCCAGTCTGTGTCTTTATGGGGCCACGTTAGTTGAATCAAACTTTGTTTATGCCATTCGGCGGGTAAATAGGACATATTCATATTTTTAAATTTACTTCGCAAAGATATGAAATAAACTTTATAGGTTAATTAGTCATCGCTTCGTTTTTGTAACGAGCTTTTCCGTCTTTTCCATAAGAACCAGCGGAACAGTTCATCCCAAGTATTGAAATCTTTTTTATACATGAGACCTACTCCTTGAGTGGTCAGGGTAGATTTAGTAAAATAGCGGTCATTGGTCTGATTATACCCTCTCAAACGGAAATCTCCGTTTTTTGTCAATAACCATATCGCTTCAAAGTCTCCTACGAAGTTGCTATTTGCCATCACATTCTCCTTATAGCCGAAGTTTCCATTTATCATCAGCCTGTTATTCAATAACCTGCCGGACAACATAGCTTCTGCTTCCACATCTGTCCAACCTTTTTCACCGGTACTCAGGTTGGCGCCTATGTTCCAGTTTTTATTGCCCATCCATTGGGACAACATATTGTTCAGCTGACCGGAAAGTGTACTGAAGGCTAAAGAACTGGTTGCATTAGAGGATTGGTCATTATTGGCATAATCATAGGTGTAGAACTTACCAATTCCCAGCAAATAAATAATCTGTGTATTCATTTGTTCTTCCGTACTGGTAGCACTACGTACCAATTCCCGGTCTTCCTCGCTTACAGTGGGCAGTTCCAAATCGAATTTAATATCCGGATTGGATAAATTTCCAGTCAGATTCATCAGACAGTTTACCTTCACCGTACCTTGGTTGCGCGAGGGATCTACTACCAAATCACTTAAAGAAGCAGAATTAACCGTGTATACCGCCTGTAAATCAAGATTCGCCTGATAAGGGTCACCTGAGAAAGTCACCGTGCCACCTGATTTCAAGGTAAAGTCCTTGCGTATTACTTCCTGCATGCTTAGTTTATACATACCTTGATCTATGACATAGCTACCGAACATACGGAAATCACCTTTATTGAAAAAATTCACTTGCAGGTTTCCATTTCCGGTTGCTGTAATATTATCTCCCGCTACAGGATCCATGATAATTTTCATGGTAGCGCTGGGAGTTGCTTCTATCAACATGTTGATGCGGAGATCCATAGGAGGTCCGTCGTCCTCTTTAGTCTTACGCACATTAGAGTGGTGGTAAAGATTGGTTTCCACATTATCGTGAATGCGCTTGGGGGTTTTGTCTACAAAAGTGATAAACTGATTGCTCGCTGCTTCCGTGGTTACTCCGGTTATATAAGTGAAGCTGGTATTGTTGCCTGTGGTCAGTGAAGCGTCCACTGTCATCGCATTATTTCCACCATCCAGTACCACATTTCCTGTACCATATACTTTTCCGTAAAAAGGCATATTCCCGGCTTCGTAGGTATTGTACATCAATAGGTTGTTGCCTCGTATATTGAAATGGTACATCAGATTTTTCAGCTTTGTGTGATGCAGATAACCATTTACCAGTCCGTCATGTCCCTCACGGTCATAGACTTTTACATTCCTGAAATCCAGACTGCCCGAAGATATATGTATGGAGTCATCCCGGATTTGGAAATAGGTGTTCAACACATCAATTTTAGCATCCATTTTGGCCCTCACTTCACCTTCCAGATCCAAATGCTTGAAATCACCATATAAACGGACATTTCCGTTGACACGGCCATTTATTTCACTGAAAATTCCTTCTATAAAAGGTTGTAAGAATCCCAGATTGGTACTATCTGCCCGAATCGACAGATCAAGACCTTTTAACTTGGGAGAGACATACCCTGTCACATGAGTGGAGGAAATTCCTTTTTCCGCTATTTGGGCATCCAGTCGTACTCCGCCCAATTCCTTATCCCATACACCTGCAATGTCGGCTTCTCCTAATAAAGAACGGTTCAGACAGAATTTGTGCACATTCAGACGGGTCCGCATCACCGGGTTCTTCATGACACTTTTCAGATGAACCTTTCCGGTTACAAGTCCGCCGAACTCTACATCGTCAAACTGCACAATATCCAGTACATAGTCCAGCTTGATATTTCTCAAATCCACCCGGCAGGAATCACTTTCCTTCTTGGTCAGTTTACCATCTATCCTTAAATACTGGTCCTCATGTTCAAACAGGAAATTGTCAATGAATACGCGTCCCGAATCTATGGCGATATGCGAGGGATGAATGTTCCATACCGTATCATTCAGCACTACTTTTGTGGGCTGTATGTTTATATCTGCCTGAAGAATAGGGTGGGGACCTTCCGTTTTGAAGAAACGGGTATCGGCGGCAAATTTACCACCGTAAGTCACATCTGTATTGTTCCCCCAGTTAATTGTTGTTTCCAAATGATCGTTTTTGGCATTGGCTTCCACCGAGAAGTTAAGCATTGCACCACTTTTCATCAGCATACCGCCTCGCAGTGAACATTTGAACCGGTCGGAAGGATTCTCACAAAATAAAACGCCCGAATCATAACGTGTTCCATTGTATCTGAATTCCGGAAAATGTCCTTCTACGTGCAACTTTTCCTCGCCGTCGTTAAAATATCCTTTTAAAGATGCCGGCAGGTATAATTCCAATGGAATCTGAAATAATTTGGATAGCACTTCGGTATTTTCCAGGCAGATATCAAACTGGAAGTTATTGTGAGGCTCAGGCATATTATCCTTTATAGTCAGTAAGGACGGAATATAGCGTTGAACCGTCTTTACCACGCTGGCCGGAATGGTGTGGTAGGAATAGTCACCTCGTATCACCGCTGTCATGAAGGATGAATTTATGCGCAACTCTTTTTCACCGCTTACCTGTCCGGCTGTAATAGTCAGATTATCAAGAAAACACCCTCCTTCATCGGGAGCGTTTAATTGCAGGCTGTCCAATGAAATGCGCCCGTTCATGTCGTCAATGGATTTGCCGGTGAAATCAGCAGTGAGGCCCAGTGAAATACTGGCATTCTCATATTTGTCCGACAGATGGAGGTCGTGAGGGCGCAGGTTCTTTACGGATGCCTTCAGGTTAAAGTCAGGGATTGTTTTGGCAACATTGAAATTACCGTCTATTTGGACAGAACCGTTTGCGTCGTCCATGGATAAGCGCCCGTTAAAGCCTCCGTCCTTATATACGCCATCCAACATGATATTTTCATATTGATATTGACTATATTCAAAGGAAGATATGATTCCTTTGATGTATGATTCCGGATATCGGTTCTTATAGTTGAAACCTTTCAGTTCCACATTGAAATCCACCTTGCCGAATTTCTTTTCCTGATTAAGTAATTTTCCCAAATCCAGGTCTGCACTCGCCACACTACCCGAATAGGTTCTGCTCATACTTTGTTCATCAATGCTCATCATCACGTCCGTTTTCACCATGCCTGCCCCTGTATGGAACAAGCCTGTCAGTGTGAGATCATGCAGATAGCCCGCCGCTTCCCCGTTAAAACGAATATAGTCCAAACGTTGCAAAATGGGAGGAACCTTTCCCGTCAGGTTCGTCATCAGAACGTTTATGCCCTCTTTCGTCATGGTCAAGTTATCCAGTTTGCCGTAAATGTACATATCCATGCCTGCATCCCAGTTACTTAAGGCAGCTTCCCCTGCAATCATCAATCCGTGGTGGTTAGTCAGCCGCAGGGTGGGGCAGTCCAAATGTTTGCCGTGACCGGAGAAAACCAGATTTAGATCCAACGGTTCTTCAAAGCGTGACAAGGCAGGCACAAAAGGAGCCAAATCTTTCAGTATAACGGAAGCCTTCAAAGAGCCGTCATATCTTACATTTTCTGTCATTTGGGGCAATTCGGGCAGGCTGTCATACTTCAAGGTCAGACTGTCTATCTTTAAAGCGGTATTTGAAAGTTCCACACCAAAATCCTTAATATCCAAACGTTTATTGTTGGCTGTAACTTTCATGGCGAACTTCTGCAATGAAAAACCACATTGTTCGTCAAAGCTGACCCGCCGGATGGCGGCATTCAACGAGTCGCTGCGCAATGCCTTCAGTGAAAGCGTTGCAGCGAGATTCTTCACCGATAGATGATGGGCATTGAACTTTCCGGGAGTTTCCGGTTCCGATAATATATCGTATGTCACTCTGCCACGCCTTATCAGCACGGAATTAATTCGTAAATCCAAATTAGATTTTGTTTTAACCGTATCTTTGGACGCGAAAGCGTCTAACACAAACTGGAAATTAGGGGCAGATTCCGGAGTTTCCCGGTTCAAATTGACCGTAAATCCAAAAAGCTGGACACTGCTGATGGTGACTTTACCGTTCAATAAAGGCAGAAGGTCGAATTTTGCCGATAAGCGGGCTACTTTCAGCATCTCCTGGTTCTTCCGGTCATGCAAAAGGACATCTTCCACAATGATACGGTTCAGCAAACCCATATCAATCCGTCCTACAGAAACCTCCGTATTCAGTATGTTTTTTAATTCCTTAGTTACAAAAACAGATAATTTGCCCTGGACATACGGTATGTTCAGCAGCACAATTATTCCCAGGTAGACACCAATCAGTGTACCTAGCAGAATACGCACAGTGTATTTAAGACTCTTACTAGAAATCATTGTTTATTTTGGGCTAACAAAAATACGAATAACGTATGACGTAGCCCAAAATAAACGATTTTTTTTACTTGTTTTTATGCAATCTTTTCAACTCGAAGGAGAAAATGACACGGAAACATCCGATAATAAGAAAAGTGATGGACAGCATATAGAGCACGGTAACAGCACCAAGTCCAGGTTGCCAGATGATAGCCATAGAGCAAAGAATAGCCAGAATGCCAAACACCAGATACCACCCCCAGTCCTTTGTGCCATAGCGTTTCAAATCTGTGGAATAGCCACACAATGTAAACCCTCTGAACATCAGCCAGAAAGCAACAATAAACGGAATCAGTTCCATGCTGACCAACGGATAGAATACCAGATAAATACCTATCAGTAAATCAATAATACCTCCGGCAAGATACCATCCCCAACTACTGATTGTTTTTTTGTTTCCGGCAGCAAAAAAGACTTCCAGAATGCCACTGACCAGAATCGAGATACTGAAGATGACACTCAGTGCCACATAACTGCTCACAGGAGCGAACAATAAGCATAGTGCTACCGCAATGTAGAGCAAGCCCAGCAACAGGGACATCCACCAATTTTTTACAGCGTAGCCTAAGCCACCAACTAATTCATTCATATTTGTTAAGTTTTAGGTTATAATTTGAACTAATAACGCCCCCCCTTGCAAAAAGGTTTACCTGCAAATACAAAAAAAGTCTTTAAATACCGCCGATTGACTTTTAGAACTCAAAAAATATTCCGAACTTTGCACGCTGAAAACCAAATTGATAGTTCTATTTACATTTTGAATAAAAATTGAATAAAAAAAGAATGAAAGATAACAAAATCCCTTCACCGTTAGTATCCCTTTTACCCGTATTCGTACTTATTTTATTATTGTTTGTCACTATCCGTACATTTGGAAGTGATGCCTTGTCCGGTGGCAGCCAAGTCTGTCTGCTAGTGGCTACAGCAGTTTGTGTGCTGATAGGTATGGCGGGATTCCGTCGTCCGTGGAAGGACTTCGAACTGGCTGTCACCAATAATATAGCCGGGGTAAGTACCGCACTTATTATCTTGCTGATCATCGGAGCTTTGTCCGGAGCATGGATGGTCAGCGGTGTAGTCCCTACATTAATATATTATGGCATACAGGTTATTCATCCTCATTTTTTCCTGGTATCCACTTGCATTATTTGTGCGGTAGTATCTGTCATGACAGGCAGCTCATGGACTACCATCGCCACTATCGGCATCGCACTGATGGGAATAGGGAAGGCGCAAGGTTTCGGTGAAGGTTGGATTGCAGGTGCGATTATCTCCGGAGCCTATTTCGGTGATAAAGTTTCTCCGCTTTCGGATACCACCATTCTGGCATCGTCCGTAACGGATACACCGCTGTTCACTCACATCCGTTACTTGATGATTACCACCGTTCCATCACTTGTCATCACTTTGATAATCTTTACCATAGCCGGATTGTCACATGAAGCCACTGATACCGGCCATATCGCCGAATACACCCGTATATTGAGTGATAAGTTCCATATTTCATGGTGGTTGATGATTGTCCCCGTTGTCACAGCGATACTGATTGCACGTAAAGTGCCTTCCATCATCACTCTATTTGTTTCTACGGCTCTGGCTACCGTCTTTGCCTTGATTTTCCAGCCCGGACTATTATGCGAAATCGCCGGACAAGGAGTCGAAGGGATTGCCGCCTTGTTCAAAGGAGGAATGGGAATGCTTTATGGTGGAACCCAATTGGAAACCGGTAATGCGGAAATAAACGAACTGATATCCACTCGCGGAATGGCGGGTATGATGAATACCATCTGGCTGATTATCTGCGCCATGTGTTTCGGAGGGGCGATGACAGCCGGAGGAATGCTCGGCAGTATCACTTCTGTATTTGTACGTTTTACGAAAAAGCGGGTAGGAATGGTGTCGTCCACAGTTGCATCGGGCTTGTTCCTGAATCTTGCTACAGCAGATCAATATATATCCATTATCCTGACGGGTAATATGTTTAAAGACATCTATAGTGCAAACGGTTATGAAAGCAAACTGCTGAGCCGCACGACGGAAGATTCTGTTACAGTCACTTCGCCATTGATACCCTGGAATACATGCGGTATGACACAGGCCACTATCCTTAGTGTTCCCACCATTGTGTATCTGCCTTACGCATTCTTTAACATTATCAGTCCCTTGATGAGTATCACAATTGCTATACTGGGATATAAGATAAAGAAAAAAGCAGAACAGTCGGACCTGTCATAATAATGATAGGATCTGATGATTATATATCTTTCACGTGAAAGATTAGCAGGGTTCAAAAATAACTTGTACATTTACCCACCCTAATAAATCATTTTATATTTTTACAATAATATGAAGAAACACATCACATTCGCTCTTATGTTTGCGGCTGCATTGACAGCCCAGGCACAACAGGGAGGCATTTCAGGTGAAATGCTGAATCAAATCAAACAAAGTTATAAGGCAACTCCTGCCGACAAAGCCATCCGTAACGCCTTAGGCGGAACAAGTATCAACACGTTGGCATTGAACCAGGAGAACCGTGCCGATTTTGATACGGAGTTTTCACACAAGGTGCTATCCAAGGGAATAACCGACCAACAATCTTCCGGTCGTTGCTGGCTTTTTACCGGACTGAACGTACTCCGCAGCCAGATGATTGCCAAATACGGACTGGATGAGATGGAGTTCTCACAGAACTACTGCTTTTTCTACGACCAATTAGAAAAAGCAAACTTATTCTTACAGGGAATCATTGATACCAGTGGAAAGCCCATGGACGATAAAATGGTGGAATGGCTGTTCAAGCATCCCTTAAGCGATGGTGGACAATTCACAGGAGTATCGGATATTATAGAGAAATACGGATTGGTTCCCAAGAGTGCAATGGTGGAAACTTTCAGCAGTGAGAATACCGGAAAGATGAGTAGTCTGATAGGACTGAAACTGAAGGAATTTGGTTTACAACTACGCGAAGCCGCCGCTACCGGAGCGAAGCCGGCCGAACTGGAAAAGAAAAAGACAGAAATGCTGGGAACGGTTTATCGTATGCTGGTGCTGACCCTTGGCGAACCTGTTTCCACCTTTACATGGAGTCTGAAGGGTGGGGAAGCGAAAGAATATACTCCGGTGTCTTTCTATAAAGAGTTTTTGGGAAATGATTTGACCAATAACTATGTAATGCTGATGAATGATCCCAGCCGCGAGTTTTATAAATGTTATGAAATAGATTTTGACCGTCACCGTTATGATGGCAAGAATTGGACTTATGTAAACTTGCCGATAGAGGATATTAAAGAAATAGCCATAGCTTCCATCAAGGACAGTACCATGATGTATTTTTCTTGTGATGTAGGCAAGTTCCTTGATAGTAAACGTGGCTTGCTGGACCCTGATAATTATGATTACGAATCATTGATGGGAACTACTTTCGGCATGGACAAGAAACAACGTATCCAAACTTTCTCCAGTGGCAGCAGCCATGCCATGACCTTGATGGCGGTGGACTTGGATAAAGCGGGAAAGCCGAAAAAATGGATGGTGGAAAACAGTTGGGGCAGTGCCAGTGGATACAGAGGACACCTTATCATGACAGATAAATGGTTTGATGAATATATGTTCCGTGTGGTGGCAGAAAAGAAATATGTTCCTGCCAAGGTGCTGGATATTTTAAAACAGAAACCAATCCGTCTTCCGGCATGGGACCCGATGTTTGCTGACGAAGAATAAGCGTTATCTCTCTACATTGTATATAATTTAAGCGGACTGTACAGAAAAGAAAGACTGTACAGTCCGTTTTTTTATTCTAAGGCATTGTGTATGTCTGTCATTTTTACTTCTCTCTTGCAAAAAGAAACATAATAGGGAAAATAGGTTTGTTGCAGTGATGAGTTATTGTATAATAGGCTTGCAGAAAGGTGTTTCTTGCATATTTAGGTATAATAAAAAATGGGAATCTCTTCGTAAGAGAACCCCAAAGTCAAGTTAGATCTCTGATATAATAAAAAGCGCTCATTCATAGGAATTTCCAGATAGAATTCGTTTCTTTGCGGTCAGAAACCATAAAATCATCTTTATTATGTCATCCCGCTTTGTAAACCCTTTCACGGATCTCGGCTTCAAGATAATCTTCGGCCAGCCCGCCAGCAAGGATCTGCTGATAATCCTGCTTAACGAACTGCTGTCGGGTGAGCATCACATTGAAGACCTGACGTTTCTGGACAAGGAGGACCGTTCGGAGAATATTCACGACAAGGGCATCATCTATGACCTTTACTGCCGTACCTCTACGGGCGAGTACATCATAGTGGAGATGCAGAATCGTTGGCATAGCCATTTCCTGGACCGTACGCTCTATTATGTGTGCCGTGCGGTGAGCCGCCAGATGGAGAATCCGTCCTCTAAAGAGGTATGTGTTCCCGACACTCCGTTACAGGCTTCCTGCCGTGTACGGCATTTTCCTGATGAATTTCAAGGAGGACGGTCTGGAAAGGAAGTTCCGTACCGACACGGTGGTTTCCGACCGGGACAGCGGTCGTGTGGTGAACCGGAATTTCCGTCAGATTTATCTCCAGTTTCCTTATTTTACGAAGGAACTGGACGAATGTTCTACTTTATCCGATAAACTATAATGTATGCACTGAAGAATATGAACAACTGGAACAGAATGCCCGATGCGCTGAAAGAACAGGTTTTCAGCCATCTTGACCGCCTTGCCGCCAAGGCTCACCTGTCTGAGGGTGACCGTATCGCTTATGATAAGGCGGTGGACCGTTATAACGTGAGCCGTATTGTGGAAAATGATATCCGTGAACAGGCTGTCGCGGAAGGACGTTTGAAGGGACGTTTGGAGATCGCCCGTAAACTGAAAGAGAACGGTTTTTCCATTGCGGATATTGTCCGGATTGCCGGACTTTCGCCAGAAGAAATTGATAAGCTGTAACGGCGTGTACGAATTTCTTTATAAAGCAGTGCTCATTCGGGAAAAAGACTTTTTTCAGAATGCTACAGCAAAAAATGATAATGAATGGTGAAGTGATATAAGTATCATGATAAAGCATTGAAAAATGTATGAGCAATAAAATATATCCCATCGGAATCTAGAATTTCGAGAAAATCCGTCAGGACGGTTATTTCTATATTGATAAAACGGCCTGGGTGTACCAGATGGTAAAGACCGGAAGTTACTACTTCCTGAGCCGTCCGCGACGCTTCGGAAAGAGCCTGCTCATCTCTACCTTGGAAGCTTACTTTCAAGGTAAGAAGGAGTTGTTTGAAGGTCTGGCGATGGAGAAGCTGGAAAAGGACTGGATCAGATATCCTGTTCTGCATCTGGATCTGAACATCGAGAAGTATGATACTCCGGAGAGTCTGGATAAGATTTTGCATGATAATCTGGATGCCGAACTGCATGAGTTTGCTGAAGCGAGAGGAGTGTCATACGACAAGCTTTGTGACTATTTGAAAGCATATTATGACGGCTATCACTTTACACATCATTCTATCGGCATGTACAATCCGTTTAGTTTGCTCAATACGTTCAAATATAAGGAATTCGGCAGTTATTGGTTCGAGACGGGTACTCCTACCTATCTGGTGAAACTGCTGAAGAAGCATCATTACGACTTGGAACGGATGGCCCACGAGGAAACGGACTCCCAGGTGCTGAACAGTATAGATTCGGAATCCACCAATCCCATTCCGGTGCTCTATCAGAGCGGCACCTCACTATAAAGGGATATGATGAAGAATTTGGAATGTACCGTTTAGGTTTTCCGAACCGGGAAGTGGAAGAGGGGTTTGTACGTTTCCTGCTTCCTTTTTACGCGAACGTAAATAAGGTGGAATCTCCCTTTGAGATTCAGAAATTTGTCCGTGAGGTGCGTTTCGGTGATTATGACTCCTTCTTCCGCCGTCTGCAAAGTTTCTTTGCGGATACTACCTATGAAGTGATCCGCGAACAGGAACTGCATTATGAGAATGTGTTTTTCATCGTATTCAAGCTTGTCGGCTTCTATACCCAAGTGGAATATCATACGAGTAAAGGACGCATTGACCTTGTCCTGCAGACTGACAAGCTTATCTATGTGATGGAATTCAAGCTGGACGGCACGGCCGAGGAGGCTTTGCAACAGATTCATGACAAGCATTACGCGCTTCCCTTTGCTTCGGATGGACGGAAGCTCTTTAAAATAGGGGTGAACTTCAGTGCTGAAACCCGCAATATCGAAAAGTGGATAGTAGAAGAATGAAAATATAGAAAGGAAACAGAGTCCGAAGAAAAGAGGTGCACACTGCTGCAATATCCGGTGAAACTTGGTACAAGATCCGCGGAATCTTGTACCAAAGTTTTTGTAATCTTGTGACGGGTGGCGGCTAGTTCCTTTGGACATTGCAAAGATAACTTCACGTCCGTGCGGCGTAATCTCTTCTGACCCCTTGGCGGATTGCAGGGAGTTTACGGGGACACGGGGACAGTGGGGACACCCCCTTTTTTCCTCACACACGTATGCGTGTACTTATAAAGGGAGGATAAGTTGGGTGATATATTCCCTTGCCGTCCCACACTTACCGGTACCTCTTATTTGGTGAAACGTTTGAGCCTGATGAGGACGGTGCTTTCGGTTATCCTCCCTGTCGTGCGTTTTTTTCAGAAGTTCCGGCCGGACATAATCCTGTGGAAAGGCAGGGGAAAGATGATTTTCCCACCTAATTATATCGCGCGTGCGTGTGTGAGAAATTGGGGTCTGTCCCTGCTGTCCCCACTGTCCCTGCTTGGGAGAGCCGGTGTGAACTGCCATCTTTAAATTCTCAATTTTTAATCTCCCTCCGTATCAACGTTTCCTCGTCCTACGAGAGGAAACAAGCTCGTACCGGCTCCTTGCCGGAACGTTCCACGCCTTTGCCGGGATGATTTTTCTTATTATCCGCACTGTTGCTGTGGAAATCATAGACCGCTTGTACGTAGTTCATCGCCCCATGGGGATTTTATTGCCGGTGGTGTTTTCCTATGGCGGTGTGGAATTGCTGAGGGTAGGGGAGACTTTCCATAGCCGTACAAAAAAAGCATACGCTTCCATGAACGGGCTGCATAAAGACAGCATCTGCTTTTATGAATATTACTTGAAGATACCGGATTATCGCGTACCGAAGTCCTGCAAGCTGGTGGATTCCGTATGGTCCACGGTGTTTGATGTGTTCGCCTGCTTGTTGGCAGGGGATGACGAGGAAGTTTATTGGTGCTGCGGTCGTCTGGCCGACCGGAGCATCGTGGTGATGGACGGGGCCGGAAGGTATTACCATGTGGAAAAAGGAAAGAGGAAGCGGTACATTGCAGCTAACCTTCCCGAACCCGGTGAGCAGGACTTCGACACGGCTGTAAAGAAGCTGAAAGAGGAAGCCGGACAGCGGGCAGAGGAAACGGACCGGCAGAAGAGAAGGAACGAGGAAGCGAAAAGGCGGAAGAGGCTGGAGGAGATAAGAGATGCCCTTCCGTACCGTATGGGCATGAAATGGGGCTTGAAACTGGGGGAACGTATCATCGTTCCTCCCAAATACAGAAAGATTCTTCCTCCTGTGGGCGTTTATTGTGCTTTTGAAGAGAGCGCCTGCCGGTGGGGGGTGATGGCACTGGACGGGAAAGTGATGGTGGAAGCCCGCTACCAGGAGGTGGATATAGAAAACAACGGTACGGTACACCTGACCGTCATTCCCGGCAAAGTGAAGACCGTCAAACTGTAAGTGTTTCCGGAATGAAACACAAATGACGCGAATGACATAAATTAAAAATCAAGATAAATTTATGCCATTCGCGTCATTTGTGTTCTAAAAAAAAGTGAGCATCTGCCTGAGTTTGCACATACATTCAGAAAGGTTTCTATTATTACAGAATTTTTTCCATAATAAGCACCATTTCTTTCTTTTTTCACATTTTTTTTCTGTACTTTTGCGCTCAAATTTAAAAACCATTTTTTATAACCCAATATGGCAAATGTGATTAAATTACACAAAGGCTTGAACATCAACCTGAAAGGGAAACCTGCTCAGGAGTTCTTTGACGTGAAGCAGCCGGACATCTATGCGATAGTGCCCGATGATTTTCATGGCGTGACTCCTAAAGTCGTGGTCAAGGAACAGGAATATGTGACGGCCGGGGGAACATTGTTTGTTGACAAGAACCACCCCGAAGTGAAGTTCGTATCTCCGGTAAGCGGTGTCGTTACCAGCGTGGAGAGAGGCGAACGTCGTAAAGTCTTAAGCATCTCCATTGCAGCTGCAAAGGAGCAAGACTACGAAGAGTTTGGAAAGAAGGATGTTTCGACTCTGACAGGCGAGCAGGTAAAAGCCGCCCTGCTGGAAGCCGGACTTTTTTCATTCATTATCCAGCGCCCCTACATCGTGGTGGCTGATCCGAATGCCAAGCCGAAAGGCATCTTCGTTTCTGCATTTGACACTAACCCATTGGCTGCTGATTTCGAATTTGTTCTGAAAGGCCAGGAAAAAGATTTCCAGACTGGTCTGGACGCACTGGCAAAGATGGCAAAGACGTATCTGAATATCAGCGTAGAGCAGAAGAGCCCTGCACTGACCAACGCCAAAAATGTAACTGTAACTGCCTTCGACGGTCCTAACCCCGCCGGAAACGTAGGCGTTCAGATTAACCACATCAGTCCTATCAACAAAGGCGAAACTGTTTGGACGCTCCGTGCGGAAGAAGTGATCTTCATCGGACGCCTGTTCAACACAGGTCGCGTAGACCTTACCCGTACTATCGCCCTGACCGGTTCGGAAGTGAAGAAACCGGCTTATTGCAAGCTGAAAGTAGGAGCCTTGCTGACAGATATTTTTGCAGGACGTGTGAACGGAGGTAAAAACTTACGCTACATTAACGGTAACGTGCTGACCGGAACTTTGGTGAAGCCAAACGGATTCCTGGGTGCGCACGCTACAAGTCTTACTGTGATTCCCGAAGGGGATGACCGGCACGAATTCCTGGGCTTTATCATGCCGCGTACCGATCAGTACAGTGCCAACCGCAGTTATTTCAGCTGGTTGTGCGGTAACAAGGAATACACACTGGATGCCCGTATCAAAGGTGGCGAACGCCACATGATCATGTCCGGCGAGTATGACAAAGTATTCCCGATGAGCATTTTCCCCGAATATTTAATTAAAGCTATCATTGCCGGCGATATTGACCGCATGGAAGCACTTGGTATTTACGAAGTGGCTCCCGAAGACTTCGCTGTATGTGAATTCGTTGACTCTTCCAAATTGGAATTGCAACGCATCGTACGTCAGGGCTTGGACATGCTTCGCAAGGAAATGTGCTAAATAATTAAAAACTAAGAATTAAAAGTTAATGAAAGCGTTAAGAAATTATCTCGACAAGATAAAGCCAAACTTTGAAGAGGGCGGCAAACTCCACGCGTTTCGTTCGGTGTTCGACGGTTTCGAAACATTCTTGTTCGTACCCAACAGCACTTCGAAAACAGGAGTTCACATTCATGATGCGATTGACAGCAAGCGTATCATGTCAATGGTGGTTATTGCGTTGATACCGGCCCTGTTGTTCGGTATGTACAACGTAGGTTACCAGCACTTCTTGGCTGTAGGCCAGGAGGCAGGTTTCTTTGAAAAGTTCATTTATGGTTTCCTGGCTGTTCTGCCTAAGATTATCGTATCATACGTAGTCGGTCTGGGAATCGAATTTGTGGTGGCACAATGGAAGAACGAAGAAATTCAGGAAGGTTTCCTGGTATCCGGTCTGTTGATCCCGATGATCGTTCCTGTGGAATGTCCGTTGTGGATTCTGGCTGTCGCTACAGCATTCTCTGTTATCTTCGCTAAGGAAGTATTCGGCGGTACAGGTATGAATATCTTCAACCCTGCATTGATTACCCGTGCTTTCTTGTTCTTCGCTTATCCTACCAAAATGTCCGGTGATGCCGTTTGGGTAAGCACTGACAGCATTTTCGGTATCGGTGGCGGACAGGTAGTGGACGGTTTTACCGGCGCTACGATGTTGGGACAGGCTGCTACAGCCGCTCCGGGTGCAAGCGAACTGATTAATGTGAACGGTACTCCCGCTACCATGTGGGATATGGTTGTAGGTTTGATCCCGGGTTCTATCGGTGAAACCAGCGTTATCGCTATCGCACTGGGTGCCATCATCCTGTTGTGGACAGGCGTGGCAAGTTGGAAGACCATGTTCTCTGTCTTTGCCGGTGGTATCGTGATGGGATTGATCTTCAATGTATTCGGCTCTACAGATAACATGATGGCTCAGTTGCCTTGGTACGAACACATCGTATTGGGCGGTTTCTGCTTCGGCGCCGTGTTCATGGCTACCGACCCTGTGACTTCCGCACGTACGGAAAAGGGTAAGTTCATCTACGGCTTCCTGATCGGTGTGATGGCTATCGTTATCCGTGTGTTGAATCCGGGTTATCCCGAAGGTATGATGCTTGCCATCCTGCTGATGAACATCTTCGCTCCGCTGATTGACTACTGTATCGTGCAGAAGAACATCACAGCCCGCGAAAACAGATTAAAATCAACTAACAACTAAAATATCGGACATTATGAATACTAATAGTAATAGTTATACTATCATCTATGCTTCGATAATGGTTGTTATCGTAGCATTCCTGTTGGCATTCGTGTCTTCTTCTCTGAAAGAAAAACAGTACCAGAATGTAGAACAGGACACAAAGAAACAAATTCTGGCAGCTTTGAACGTTTATGACGTAAAAGATGTGAATGCAGAATATGATAAATATGTGAAAGAAGACGATTTGATGCAGGCAGACGGTTCTTTGGTAAAGAACGATGCTGCTTTCCAGACTTCTTATAAAGGTGAAATCGCTAACGGACGTCTTCATGTATTCGTTTGCGACGTGGATGGTCAGACCAAATATGTGCTGCCTATTTATGGTGCCGGTCTTTGGGGACCTATCTGGGGATACATCGCATTGAATGATGACAAAGACACTGTATACGGCGTTTACTTCTCTCATCAAGGAGAAACTCCGGGTCTGGGTGCAGAAATCACCACTACTAAGTTCCAGGATCAGTTCTTGGGCAAACATGTAATGGAAAACGGTACTGTAGCTTTGGGTGTTGAAAAACACGGCAAGGTGGCAAAACCCGATTATCAGGTAGACGGTATCTCAGGTGGTACTATCACTTCTAAGGGTGTAGATGCGATGATTAAGGATTGCCTGAGCATGTACAATTCATTTTTAACTAATAAATAAGAGGAGGGTAAATAGAATATGAGCGCATTATTTTCTAAAAAGAATAGAGAAGTTCTTTTAACTCCGCTGGGTTTGAATAACCCTGTCACCGTACAGGTGCTCGGTATCTGTTCTGCACTGGCTGTAACGGCTCAGCTGGAACCGGCTATCGTGATGGGTCTTTCCGTAACCATTATTACAGCCTTCTCGAACTTCGTTATCTCCTTGTTGCGTAACACCATTCCCAACCGTATCCGTATCATCGTTCAGTTGGTGGTTGTTGCCGCATTGGTAACTATCGTTAGTGAAATTTTGAAAGCGTTCGCATACGATGTAAGTGTGCAGCTTTCTGTATATGTAGGTTTGATTATTACAAACTGTATCCTGATGGGACGTCTGGAAGCGTTTGCTATGATGAACGGTCCTTGGGAATCATTCCTGGATGGTATCGGTAACGGATTGGGTTATGCCAAAATCCTGATTATCGTGGCATTCTTCCGTGAACTGCTGGGTGCCGGTACATTGTTTGGCTTCCAGGTTATCCCGCAGGCTGTTTATGACTTGGGCTACCTGAACAACGGCTTGATGTTGATGCCTCCTATGGCGTTGATTATCTGTGCTTGTATCATTTGGTACCAACGTGCAAAACACAAAGAATTGCAGGAAAGTAATAATTAATCCCCGTTATAAAACGAAAAGAATATGGAATATTTAAGTTTGTTTGTAAAGTCCATCTTTGTGGACAATATGATTTTCGCATACTTCCTGGGGATGTGTTCTTACCTGGCAGTATCGAAGAACGTAAAGACAGCCGTAGGTCTGGGTGCAGCCGTTACTTTCGTGTTGATTGTAACTCTGCCGGTGAACTATTTGCTGGAAAATTACGTACTGGCACCTAATGCGCTGATTGATGGAGTAGACCTCAGCTTCTTGAGCTTTATCCTGTTTATTGCCGTTATTGCCGGTATCGTTCAGCTGGTGGAAATGGCGGTTGAACGTTTCAGCCCGTCGCTCTATGCTTCATTGGGTATCTTCCTTCCGCTGATTGCTGTAAACTGTGCCATCATGGGTGCTTCATTGTTTATGCAGCAACGTCATTTCATCAACATTGGCGAGGCAACTACTTACGCTTTGGGCTCAGGTATCGGTTGGGCACTGGCTATTATCGGTCTGGCTGCCATCCGTGAAAAAATGGCTTACTCTGATGTTCCCGCTCCTTTGAAAGGTCTGGGTATCACTTTCATCACTGTAGGTTTGATGGCAATGGCATTTATGTGTTTCTCTGGTTTGAAAATCTAAAAGGAAAGGAATAAGACAATGGATATGAATTTAATATTAGCTAGTATTGGAGTATTCCTTGGAATTATCCTTCTGCTCGTTGTTATTTTGCTGGTAGCTAAGCAGTATCTTACTCCGAGCGGCAAAGTAAAGATAACTATCAATGGAGAGAAAGAACTGGAAGTAGAACAAGGTTCAACTTTGCTGAACACCCTGTCTGTCAATGGCATCTACCTGTCATCGGCTTGTGGTGGTAAAGGTTCTTGCGGTCAATGTAAATGCCAGGTTGTAGAAGGCGGCGGTGAGATTCTTCCTTCTGAAAAGGGACATTTCAGCCGTAAACAACAACAGGATCATTGGCGTCTGGGTTGCCAGGTGAAAGTAAAAGGTGACCTGGGCATCAAGATTGATGAATCTGTACTGGGTGTTAAGGAATGGGAATGCGAAGTAATCAGCAACAAGAACGTTGCCACTTTCATCAAAGAGTTTATTGTGGCTTTGCCGAAAGGTGAACACATGGACTTCGTTCCGGGTTCATACGCTCAGATTAAGATTCCTAAATTTGAAATGGACTACAACAAGGATATCGATAAAGACCTTATCGGTCCGGAGTATCTGCCCGCATGGGAAAAATTCGGTCTGTTCGGCTTGAAATGTAAGAATACGGAAGAAACCATCCGTGCTTACTCTATGGCCAACTATCCTGCCGAGGGTGACCGTATCATGCTGACAGTGCGTATCGCTACTCCTCCGTTCAAACCGAAAGATCAGGGTCCCGGCTTTATGGATGTGAATCCGGGTATCGCTTCATCTTACATTTTCACGCTGAAACCGGGTGACAAGGTAACGATGAGTGGTCCTTACGGAGACTTCCACCCGATCTTCGATTCTAAGAAGGAAATGATTTGGGTAGGTGGTGGTGCCGGTATGGCTCCGTTGCGTGCGCAGATTATGCACATGACCAAGACACTGCACACTACCGACCGTGAACTTCACTATTTCTATGGTGCGCGTGCATTGAACGAAGTATTCTATCTGCAAGATTTCCAACAATTGGAAAAAGACTTCCCGAACTTCCACTTCCATCTGGCTTTGGACCGTCCGGATCCCGCAGCCGATGCAGCAGGCGTGAAGTATACCGCAGGTTTCGTTCACAATGTGATGTATGAAACTTATCTGAAGGATCATGAAGCTCCCGAAGATATTGAATACTACATGTGTGGCCCCGGCCCGATGTCTAATGCAGTCGTTAAGATGCTGGATAGTCTGGGTGTTGAGCCTTCTTCTATCATGTACGACAACTTCGGAGGATAATATCAGGATCTCCTTTTATTAATAATGAAAATAAGCCCGGTAAAAGTGAACTTTTATCGGGCTTTTTCTTTACTTTTGTATAAAACGAAAATGAATATGATAGAGAACATACTAGCCAATTTGAAAATTGAGCGGCTGAACCCGATGCAAGAGGCGTCCATCAATGCTTGGAAAGAGGGAAAAGACCTAATATTATTGTCTCCTACGGGATCCGGCAAGACGTTAGCTTATCTGTTGCCTTTGGTGCAGAGTTTGAAGCCTGGTATAACAGGCGTACAGGCTATAGTGCTGGTTCCTTCCCGGGAACTGGCTTTACAAATAGACCAGGTATTTAAATCCATGAACACACCCTTCAAGGCTGTAAGTTGTTATGGAGGACGACCGGCCATGGAAGAGCACCGTACCATCAAAGGGGTGCAGCCATCAGTTATCATCGGTACTCCGGGCCGTATGAATGATCATCTTTCCAAACAGAATTTTGATGCAGATACGGTCACAACTCTGGTAATCGATGAATTTGACAAATGCCTGGAGTTTGGCTTCCAGGAAGAGATGGCGACTGTCATAGGACAGTTGCCCAACTTGCAACGCCGTTTTCTGTTGTCGGCTACCGATGCGGAAGAGATTCCGCAGTTTACGGGGCTGGACAAGACCATTAAATTGAATTTTTTAAATCCGGAAGAGCAGCTTACCCACCGTCTGCATTTATATAAGGTACTGTCTCCGGAAAAAGACAAACTTGAAACCTTATATAAATTGCTTTGTACCTTGGGAAGCCAATCGACATTGGTTTTCTGTAATCACCGTGAAAGTGTGGAACGGGTAGGGAAGTATCTTCAATCCCAGAAGTTTCAATGTGGCATTTTTCATGGCGGCATGGAACAGGATGACCGCGAACGCTCCCTATATAAATTCCGCAACGGAAGTTGCCATGTGCTTATTTCTACCGATCTGGCCGCTCGCGGACTGGATATCCCCGAAATAGAGAATGTAGTACATTATCATCTGCCTGCCAATGAAGACGGATACATTCACCGCAACGGACGTACCGCCCGCTGGGAAGCCGAAGGTAATTCTTATGTTATCCTTCATGCCGAAGAAACAGTGCCCGCATATATAACCGATGAGCCGGAGGAGTTCATTTTACCCGAAGTCACCCCCAAACCTTCTTTACCCGAATATGTGACATTATATATAGGAAAAGGCAAGAAAGATAAAATCAATAAGATAGATATTGTGGGATTTCTCTTTAAAAAAGGAAACCTTAATAAAGACGAAATAGGACGGATTGATGTAAAAGACCACTATTCTTTTGCAGCCGTATCTCGCAAAAAGATAAAACAAACTTTGAATTTAATACGAAATGAGAAGATAAAGGGCATAAAAACACTTATTGAAGAAGCTAAATAATGACAATTTGTCAATTCTCGAAATGAAATGATTAAAGAATAATTCAAAAAGATATTTTTTTTATGCTTTAGATCATTGTTTACTAGGGATGTAGTTACAAAATGAAAGCATAAAAAATCAGATTTAACTAATTTGAAAGAAAATTATGCGGAAATTCGTAAATTTATTAGCGATTTTTTTGGAAAACTGAAAATAATGTGTAATTTCGCCCAATGTAAGATATAAACAAATTGTATAACCAAAACAAACGTCAAATGAAAAAGCATAATTTCAATGCGGGACCATCTATCTTGCCTCGCGAGGTAATTGAGAAGACAGCACAAGCCGTTCTTGATTTTAATGGGTCAGGCCTTTCCATCATGGAAATCAGTCACCGTGCTAAAGATTTTCAGCCTGTAGTAGACGAAGCTGTTGCTTTGTTTAAGGAACTGTTGAACATCCCGGAAGGGTACTCGGTACTATTCTTGGGAGGTGGAGCCAGCTTGGAATTCTGTATGATACCTTTCAACTTCCTCGAAAAAAAAGCTGCTTACCTGAACACAGGCGTATGGGCCAAGAAAGCGATGAAAGAAGCCAAGGCTTTCGGCGAGGTAGTAGAAGTGGCATCTTCCGCTGAAGCGACCTATACCTATATTCCCAAAGATTATACGGTTCCCGCCGATGCAGATTATTTCCACGTCACAACGAATAACACAATCTATGGAACAGAACTTCATGAAGATCTGGATTCTCCGGTTCCTATGATTGCTGATATGTCATCTGATATTTTCTCTCGTCCTATCGACGTTTCTAAATATATTTGTATCTATGGCGGTGCGCAGAAGAATTTGGCTCCGGCCGGTGTCACTTTCGTTATTGTAAAGAACGATGCTGTGGGCAAGGTATCACGCTATATTCCTACTATGCTGAATTATCAGACTCACATTGACGGCGGCTCTATGTTCAACACACCTCCTGTACTTCCTATTTATGCCGCTTTGCAGACTTTACGCTGGATAAAAGCCAACGGTGGTGTAGCAGAAATGCAGAAACGTGCTAAAGAGAAGGCAGACATGCTGTATGCTGAAATAGACCGTAACAAAATGTTCCGTGGCACAGTAACGGATAAAGCCGACCGCTCTTATATGAACATTTGCTTTGTAATGAATGACGAATACAAAGACCTGGAAGCCGATTTCTTGAAATTTGCCACAGAAAAAGGTATGGTGGGTATTAAGGGACACCGTTCTGTAGGCGGTTTCCGTGCATCTTGCTACAACGCTATGCCGAAGGAAAGCGTTCAGGCTTTGATTGACTGCATGCAGGAATTTGAGAAACTTCATTAATAATTATGTTCACCACAGATTATACGAATTGCACAGATAGGAACAATAAATGGAATCTGTGATAATCCGTGATAATCTGTGGTGAACCTTTTTAATACAATAAGACCATGAAAGTATTAGTAGCAACAGACAAGCCGTTTGCAAAAGTTGCAGTAGACGGTATCCGTAAAGAAATAGAAGCAGCAGGTTATGAACTGGTATTGCTGGAAAAATATGGTGAAAAAGCTAAACTACTGGAAGCTGTAAAGGACGTTAACGCAATCATTATCCGCAGTGATATTATTGATGCCGAAGTATTGGATGCGGCAAAAGAACTGAAAATCGTAGTACGTGCAGGAGCAGGTTATGATAACGTGGATTTGGCGGCTGCTACGGCACACAATGTGTGTGTTATGAATACTCCGGGACAGAACTCCAATGCAGTAGCCGAACTGGCTTTTGGCATGATGGTGATGGCTGTCCGCAATTTCTATAACGGGACTTCGGGTACTGAACTGATGGGCAAGAAGTTAGGTATCCATGCATACGGCAATGTAGGTCGCAATGTGGCTCGTATCGCTAAAGGTTTTGGCATGGATATTTATGCTTTTGACGCTTTCTGCCCGAAAGAAGTTATCGAAAAAGACGGTGTGAAAGCTGTTTCTTCTGCTGAGGAACTGTATGCTGCTTGTAATATAGTGTCCCTGCATATTCCTGCTACGGCTGAAACTAAAAATTCCATCAACTATGAATTGGTCAACAAGATGCCTAAAGGAGGAGTATTGGTAAATACTGCCCGTAAGGAAGTGATCAATGAAGCGGAATTAATCAAACTGATGGAAGAACGCACCGACTTAAAGTATGTTACTGATATCATGCCGGTTGCCCATGCAGAGTTCTCGGAAAAATTTGCCGGCCGTTATTTCGCTACACCGAAAAAGATGGGGGCCCAGACGGCTGAAGCAAATATCAACGCAGGTATCGCTGCTGCCAGACAAATAGTAGGCTTCCTGAAAGATGGTTGTGAAAAATTCAGAGTAAATAAATAAGTAATCCAATAACCGCAGGGGCGGATTGAATCCGACCGGATGCATATAGCTTATGTTTTCGGGCGAATGCAATTCGCCCCTGCAAGTAAAATCTAATACCTTTATTTTATGGCAATAATAAAACCCTTCAAAGGCATCCGCCCTCCGAAAGAATTGGTAGAACAAGTAGCTTCACGTCCATACGACGTACTGAATTCTGAAGAAGCACGCGAGGAAGCGAAAGGTAATGAAAAGTCACTTTATCATATTATAAAACCGGAAATTGATTTCCCTGCCGGAACAGACGAACATGATCCTAAAGTATATGAGAAGGCTGCCGAAAATTTCCAGATGTTTCAGGACAAGGGCTGGTTGGTGCAAGATGAAAAAGAAAATTATTATGTATATGCACAAACCATGAATGGCAAGACCCAATATGGACTGGTGGTAGGAGCGTATGTTCCCGATTATATGAACGGGGTCATCAAAAAACATGAACTGACCCGTCGTGACAAGGAGGAAGACCGCATGAAACATGTCCGCGTAAATAATGCCAATATAGAACCGGTATTCTTTGCTTACCCGGATAATGCGGAATTGGATGCTATCGTTAAGAAATATACTTCACAACGGCCGGAATATGATTTTATCGCTCCGGGTGACGGCTTCGGACATTCATTCTGGGTGATCGACAAAGAAGAAGATATAAAAGCTATCACAAAAGCTTTCGAAGCCATGCCGGCTCTTTATATTGCCGATGGTCATCATCGCTCGGCTGCCGCAGCCCTGGTAGGCGCCGAAAAAGCGCAGCAAAATGCAAACCATCAGGGAAATGAGGAGTACAATTACTTTATGGCTGTATGTTTCCCGGCCAACCAGCTGACTATTATTGATTACAACCGTGTTGTAAAAGACTTGAACGGGCTGTCTCCGGAACAATTCCTGACCGCTGTCAGCAAGAATTTTGTGGTAGAAGAGAAAGGAACTGAGGTCTATAGACCGCAGGCTCTTCACAATTTCTCTCTCTATCTGGACGGTAAATGGTACAGCTTGACAGCAAAACCGGGCACATACGATGACAATGATCCTATCGGAGTATTGGACGTGACTATTTCTTCCAACTTGATATTGGATGAAATATTGGGAATCAAGGATCTTCGTTCCGACAAACGGATTGACTTTGTAGGTGGTATCCGTGGCCTGGAGGAATTAAAGAAGCGTGTGGACAGCGGTGAAATGAAAGTGGCTTTGGCCCTTTACCCTGTTTCTATGAAACAATTAATGGATATTGCCGATACCGGCAATATCATGCCGCCCAAAACAACTTGGTTTGAACCGAAACTTCGTTCGGGATTGGTTATTCATAAACTGAGCTGATCCATAGTTGGAACACGGACAGAAAGAACAAACCTGCATTTCCCTTTCTGTCCGTGTCCGTTCAATCATTTCATATAATTTTTCAGCTGCTACAGGTGATATAAATTCTTTTATATTTGTTGATTAGGTATAATTAAAATAAATAGATGTCAGAGTGAAAGAATAAAGCATTTTTCCTTTGTTTATTGCTGACAAATATCTAATTTCGCGCCGATTTTAAAGCGTGTAATAAAAACGATGACTAACAACAAGACTAAAGGATTTCTCCTTGGGGCAATCGCAGCAGCCAGCTACGGCATGAACCCACTGTTCACCCTTCCTCTTTATAGTGCAGGAATGAGCGTAGACTCGGTATTATTTTATCGCTATGCACTGGCTATAGTTGTACTAGGTATCATGATGAAGATGCAAAAGCAATCTTTTGCCATTAAGAAAGCGGATGTGCTGCCACTTTGCATCATGGGACTGCTGTTCTCATTCTCTTCCCTGTTTCTCTTTATGAGTTATAACTACATGGATGCCGGTATCGCATCCACCATACTGTTTGTCTACCCGGTACTGGTAGCTATTATTATGGCTGTAGTATTTAAGGAAAAAGTATCGCCGGTCACTATGTTTTCCATAGCGCTGGCCTTTGTGGGAATTTCCTTGCTCTGTAAAAGTCCGGGAGGACAGACACTCAGCCTGGTCGGGATTACTTTTGTCTTTTTATCATCCTTGTCTTATGCTATCTATATAGTTGGCGTAAACCGTTCTTCCCTGAAGGATATGCCTATAGCCAAGCTTACTTTCTATGTCCTGCTTTTCGGCCTGTCTGTTTATGTGGTGCGATTGAAGTTCTGTACAGGATTGCAGCCTATCCCTACACCCTTGTTATGGGTGAACGCAGTTTCACTGGCTGTTTTTCCTACTGTTATTTCGTTGGTGACCATGACAAAGGCCATACACTACATTGGTTCCACCCCCACTGCTATTCTGGGTGCTTTGGAGCCTGTTACAGCTTTATTCTTCGGAGTACTGATTTTTGGAGAGCAGCTGACACCGCGCATTATTCTGGGCATTTTGATGGTGATTACTGCCGTAACTCTGATTATAGGAGGAAAAACATTGCTGAAAAAAAGCAAGATTCGGTTAAGGCATACTGGCAGATAAAGTCGGATTTTGTATCTTTGCCCTTGCAATTATAAATTTTCCACTATGAAAAAACAACTGATGCAATGGGCAGGAGTGGGAATGTGGATGGTATTGGGGCTGTCCGCATGTTCCCCTACAAAAACAGAAATTGGAAATCTGAATGTCATTCCGCAGCCCCAAGAAGTAAGTCAAGACATTCAAGCCCACCCTTTTGTTATTAATCCGCAAACCGGTATTGTTTATCCGGAAGGCAATGAAAAGTTGCAACGGACGGCAGAATTTTTAGCTTCCTATATTAAAGAGGCAACGGGAATTACTGTCCGGACAACAACTGAAGCCGCAAGGAAGAACTCCATCATTTTGGCGGTTGACGGTTCCATTACCAACAAAGAGGGGTATCAACTGGAGGTAACTTCTGAAAACATCCATTTGAATGGAGGAAGTGAGTCGGGAGTATTTTATGGAATACAAACGCTCTACAAGGCTTTGCCGTTGACCAAAAACAAACAGGTATCCGCTGCCATCCCGGTGGGAACTGTTAATGACTATCCTCGTTTCGGTTATCGTGGTTTCATGGTAGACGTGGGCCGCCATTATTTTCCGGTTTCTTATCTGAAACAAATCATTGATATGCTGGCACTGCACAATATCAATTATTTTCATTGGCATCTGACCGAAGACCAAGGCTGGAGAATTGAAATCAAGAAATATCCCAAACTTACGGAAATAGGTTCGATGCGTCCGCGTACATTGATTGACCGTGAAACCCAGACTTACGATGAAACTCCTCATAGCGGTTTTTATACACAGGAAGAAGCAAAAGAAATTGTCAAGTATGCCGCTGACCGTTTTATTACTGTAATCCCCGAAGTTGACCTTCCGGGACATATGATGGGAGCTTTGGTTTCCTATCCGGAATTAGGTTGTACGGGAGGTCCATACGAGATTCCTTGTAAATGGGGGGTATTCCCTGATGTGCTGTGTGGAGGAAACGACCGGACTTTACAGTTCGCCAAAGATGTATTGAATGAAATAATGGATATCTTTCCATCTCCTTATATCCATATTGGTGGGGATGAATGTCCGAAAGTACGTTGGGAAAAATGCCCTGTATGTCAAGCTAAAATTCGGGAACTGGGTTTGAAAGATACACCAAAACATAGCAAGGAGAACCAATTACAGACCTATTTCATGTCCGAGGTAGGCAAAGTTATCAATGACAGAGGGCGTAAAATGCTGGGCTGGGATGAGATGTTGGAGGGAGGATTGGCTCCAGGTGCCACAGTGATGTCATGGACCGGTGTCAAAGGTGGTATCGAAGCCGCCCGTCTGCACCATGATGCGATTATGACTCCTATTCAGTATCTTTATTTCAGCAATCCTACTTACAACCGGATAAAAGGGACTAAAAGCCTTGGACGTGTCTATACATTTGAACCTGTTTCTAATGAATTGGCAGAGGATGAACGAAAATATATCATCGGTACCCAAGGATGCATATGGACAGAATGGACGCGTGACAGTTTGAAGATGGAATGGCAAATTCTTCCCCGTATGGCTGCCTTGTCCGAGATTCAATGGACGGAACCGTCACATAAAAATTTCGACAGTTTCTTGAAACGTTTACCGGCTCTGCTGGCTATCTACCGGGATAGAGGTTATGATTTTCGCCAGGACATTTATGATGTGAACATTGATATTGTTCCGGCTCCCGATGAAGGAAAAGCCCGGATTGCTTTTCAGACGTTTGATGACGCGGAAATACATTATACATTGGACGGCAGCGTTCCCGATGTGCAATCCCCATTGTATACCGACACTATACAAGTGGATAAAGATGTTATCATACAAGCCATTGCAGTTCGTCCGCAGGGTGCCAGTCAGATAAGTAAGGAGGAAATACATTTTAATGCAGCCACAATGAAACCGGTTACCTTGAATACCATTCCTCATAAATCATATACTTTTAAAGGAGGAAGTACCTTGATAGACGGATTATATGGGGATATGAATTATCGCTCAGGGCGTTGGATTGGTTTCTACGGGACAGATATGAATGTGACCCTTGATTTACTTGAGCCTAAGGAGGTGTCTTCAGTTTTCGTAAACACAATGTTGAACACAGGCGATGCTATCTTTGGTACAACAGGTCTGAAGGTGGAAGTTTCTGAGGACGGGAAAAATTTCCGCAGGGTAGCCTCCGAAGATTTTCCCGTTGTGGAAAAAGGAACTAAAATGCAGAGCCGCAAAGACTCTGTCTCTTTTGACAAAGTAAAAGCCCGCTATATTAAAATCATAGCAGAAGTTACTCCGAAACTTCCCGCATGGCATTCCATGCCTGGCGAAAAAGCGTTTTTGTTTGTTGACGAAATAGGAGTGGAGTAAATCCGCCTTCGGAGCAATGGCTTTCTAAAGAACAAATACCAAACAAGAAACGGACATTCTGACAAAAACAGATGTCCGTTTCCTTATTCATAAGCCTTTCATGTATTTTCAAAAGCTGTTCAAGAAAAAATGGCGATAGAGATTCACTCTGTCGCCATTATGTGATGTGGAATGTCTAATTCCTTATGCTTTAGGAAGTGCTTCTTTTACAACCATAGTACGGTTTACATATTCTGCACCGTTCAATTGCTTGATAGCTTCTTTGGCTTCGTCATCATTAGGCATTTCTACAAAAGCAAAGCCTTTAGAACGACGTGTTTCACGGTCAGTAATAAGTTTTACTGAAGCTACTGTTCCATACTCTTCCATTACACCTCTCAAATCACCTTCCCTAACATTATAGTTAAGGTTTCCAATATACAAATTCATAAAATAAAAATTGATAAATAAATAATTAAGTAAACTTTGAATTTAAAAATTTAGTTAGAAGAATAGAAACGGTTCAAGTGTGAGATGAATTGAATCAATCGAAAAAACTATCTTTTTATATTCCGTTGTCAAAGGAACGATAAATAATTGGATTATCCACTATATTTCTCTTTTTATTTTGATATTTTTTTAGCCGGTGACTCTTTTTATACTTTTTAGGCTTAAAGCAGGAGCCTTATATCATTCATATTCACTAATTTTGTATCAACAGCTAACTTATAACTAAGATTTATATGATATTGAATGAAAGAGAAAGCCGCCATGAGCATGTGTTGCATGTGGCCCGACAAATGATGACGGCAGCGCGCACTGCTCCCAAAGGAAAAGGTGTTGACATTATTGAAATAGCCATGGTGACGGATGGTGATATCAATATTTTATCGGAAATGATGGTGAAAATGGTTGCGGAGCATGGAATGAAATTCTTTCTGCGCGATGCGGAAAATATTCTGAATGCGGAATGTGTCCTGTTAATAGGTACCCACGAACAGGCGCAAGGATTGAATTGTGGTCATTGTGGATATGCCACCTGCGTGTCTCGCAAAGAAGGAGTGCCGTGTGCTCTCAATAGTGTCGATGTGGGCATTGCCATCGGATCAGCTTGTGCCACGGCAGCAGACAACAGGGTGGACACACGGGTCATGTTCTCGGCCGGACTAGCAGCGCAGCGTCTGAACTGGCTGGAAGGATGCACCCAGGTTTATGCCATCCCTGTCAGTGCATCCTCTAAAAATCCTTTCTTTGACCGGAAACCTAAAGAATAAATTTCTCTACTACCGCGGCTACACCATCTTCTTCGTTAGAAAGGGTGATGTAGTCGGCGTTTTGACGGACTATTTCTTGAGCATTGGCCATTGCTACCCCCAATCCGGCATATTGTATCATAGAAAGATCGTTAAAACCATCACCAACGGTAATCATTTCTTCTTTTGTCATACCGATTTCTTTTAGCAATACGGCCAGTGATTGTGCTTTATCAATACCTTTAGGGACCAATTCCAAAAAATAAGGTTCGGAACGGAATACCCCCATACGGTCTTTCAAGTGTTCGTACATTTCTTTTTCAAGCACTGCAAGCCGCGTAGGTTCACCTACAATCAGACATTTGGCAATAGGAAATTTTATTGCCTCCAGAAAATGATCCACTTTCTTGGGAGTCATCACATTCAGAATAGCTTCTTTCAATACATATTCATCTTCCGGATATTCAGTCAATACATATTTTCCATCGTAAGTGACGATAGCAAAATGATTGTCGGTGGCACATTTATACAGGTAAGGCAATATATCCGGATCGAGCACATTCTCGTACATCATCTCACCGGTTTTCCAGTCTATGATCTCACCTCCGTTATACGAAAGTATATAACCTTCGTATTTCTGCAATTCTAAGATCTCGGCCAGTGGAGCCACACCGTATGTGGGACGCCCCGATGCCAAAACAATTTTTACTCCGCGCTCTTGCGCTTCGATAAGTGTACGACGTGTGTGTTCCGTTACCTCTTTCTTTTGATTGGTCAACGTTCCGTCTAGGTCTAAAACTAATAATTTATACTTCATATACTATTTAATGGAGTGCTTTTGCCAAATTCGCTGCAAATATAACGATAAAATTCATGGCTTTTTGCTACATTTGCTCAAAATAAACAAGAATCATGACAGAAATTTTATTAACCGTAATTATTATCCTGCTGATAATTAATATGGTAATCGCACTTACTAAAAACAATCGTCTGCAAACCGAACGTCTGGAAGGATTGCTACGCGAAGAAATGAAAGAAAACCGGGACGAATTGGGAAGAAATATTCGCGAACTGCGTAACGAACTGAATCAAACCTTGAATTATTCTATCCGTAATATGCAGGATACTTTGCATAAAAACCTGCTGACCGGTAATGAAATGCAACGGGAAAAATTTGAAGCAATGGGCAAACAACAGGAAGCCTTGGTGAAAAGTACGGAAAAACGATTGGATGACATGCGGCAAATGGTAGAAGAAAAATTACAGAAAACATTGAATGAACGTATAGGACAATCCTTTGAGATAGTACGTTCGCAGCTGGAGAATGTACAAAAAGGGCTGGGAGAGATGAAGAGCCTGGCACAGGATGTAGGAGGATTGAAAAAAGTTTTAAGCAATGTGAAGACGCGGGGTACATTCGGAGAAGTACAATTAGGGGCCTTATTGGACCAGATGCTGAGTCCGGAACAATATGAGGCGAATGTCAAAACCAAGAAAAATGCAACGGAATTTGTGGAGTTCGCCATTAAACTTCCGGGAAAGGAAAATAGTGATGAAATTGTATATTTACCTGTGGATGCCAAATTTCCCAAAGATGTATATGAGCAATATCAGGATGCATACGAAGCCGGAGATGCCGCATTGATTGAAACTTCATCCCGCCAACTGGAAATCACAATCAAAAAAATGGCAAAGGATATTCACGATAAATATGTAGACCCACCTTTTACAACAGATTTTGCCATTATGTTTCTGCCATTCGAAAATATCTATGCAGAAGTGATCCGCCGGACCGCGTTGGTGGAAATGTTGCAAAAAGACTGGAAGATAGTGGTTACAGGTCCTACCACCCTGGGAGCTATCCTGAATAGTTTGCAAATGGGATTCCGTACACTGGCCATTCAAAAACGAACAAGCGAAGTATGGAATGTGTTAGGGGCAGTAAAGACCGAATTCGGAAAGTTTGGAGGATTGCTGGAAAAGGTACAGAAAAATCTACAGAATGCAGGAGACCAGTTAGAGGAAGTTATGGGAAAACGTACTCGTGCCATAGAGCGTAAACTACGCCAGGTAGAAGCCCTTCCGGCAGAAGACAGCCAACGAATGTTGAGTTTGCCCGAACTGACAGATGATGAGGACGATGAATAAACAAGGAGGACTTAAAGATGAGCATGACGTGGGATTTTATTTTAAGATTGTTTGTGGCAGGCGCTTTGGGTACTGTTATTGGTCTGGATAGGGAATATCGTGCCAAAGAAGCCGGTTACCGTACCCATTTTCTAGTATCACTGGGAAGTGCTCTCATTATGATTGTGTCACAATATGGTTTTATGGAAGTAGTGAAGATGGAGGGAATAGACCTGGACCCGAGTCGTGTGGCCGCACAGGTTGTCAGCGGTATCGGTTTTATTGGAGCGGGTACTATTATTTTTCAGAAACAAATCGTGCGCGGGCTTACTACCGCTGCCGGAATTTGGGCTACTTCGGGCATCGGTCTGGCTATTGGAGCCGGTATGTACTGGCTGGGAATCTCAGCAACAATCCTTACGCTGATTGGTCTTGAGGCACTTAGCTATCTTTTTAAAAGTATAGGTATGAAAAGTTCCATGGTGGAGTTCTCTACAGACAATAAAGAAACACTGAACCGTATGGCCAAGAAATTCAATTCCAAGGAGTACAATATTGTTTCCTATCAATTGGACGAAAAGAGGTTGGGAGAAGTAACGACCTATTATGTTACAATGGTTATAAAATCCAAGAAATACAATGATGAAGGTATGTTACTGACATTATTACAGGATTTTAGCGATATTACCGTTCATAGGCTGGAGTAAGCTTTTCCGGCTTGGTTCAAAAGCAGCAGGGGAGAGCGCTTATTGAAAGATTCTCTCCCCTGTGCTGTGATCATGCTTTTAACCGCATAACAAACGTACTTCCTTCTCCCAGCTTACTGTCTACTGTAAGCGTACCATTATGGGCCTCGACAAAATCCCGGGAAATGGACAGACCTAAGCCGCTTCCTTGTACTTTAGTTCCGGGAACCCGGAAATAATGGTCAAAGATGCTTTTATGATAACGTGGATCAATCCCTTTCCCGAAATCCCGTACAAACATCTCAATGAATCCATCATCTGTCTGACGTGCCCCTATTACTACACGACCGTTTTCCGGTGAATACCGGATGGCGTTGGAAAGAAGGTTGGTCAGCACCCAAGCTATCTTCTCACTGTCGACAAACAGTTTACCTATTTTGTCTTCAGGGTACTCCACTTCTATTTGAATGTTGAACTTCTCGGCTTGCACACGGTTTGCCTTTATTGCATATTCTATCAACTCTATAGGTTTGGTTATCTTAGGCTTCAACTGTAGTTTTCCTGATTCTACCTGCGTCATATTCAGCAATTCGCCGGTGATATTAAGCAGCCGTTCGCTATTTTCCTTGATACTGTTTGCCAAATCTTCCTGTTCTTCATTTAAAGCTCCGATACGCTGGTCTTCTAATAATTGCAGACTCATCATAATAGCCGAGATAGGAGTCTTCAATTCATGTGAGATTGTAGAGATAAATGTGGTCTTGGCCGAATCCAGTTCCTTAAATTCGGTTATATTCTTCAACATAATGACATATCCTTTTTTCTCCATAGTAACCCCATCTTTCCCCGGTTGGGAAATACTCATGTATTTTACTTGGAAAAAACTCTCTTTATTGTCCGCATAAATCTTCAGAGGTTCTTTCTTTTCTTTTTCCTTGTCTTTGACTGGTTCCCCAGGAATTTCCACCAATTCACGAATCAGGCGGCGCAACAAATCATTGCGCAGGGAAATATCCTGTGCAGAATGTTTAATAACTTCTTCACGCTTCAGGTTGATCACATTCAATGCTTCATCATTGATGAACAGGATTTCCATATCATTATTTAAACCGATAATAGGCTCGTTGATACTGTTGATGATAGTCTCCATATATTTTTTAGATGCCATCATATCGGATAAAGTACTTGCATGATAATCTTCCAGACGTTTGGCCATGCGGTTGAAATTTTTAGATACTTCTGAAAATTCTTCACTGCTGTTCAATTCCAAACGTTTCTCATAATTATGGTTTGCAATTTCCTGTATAGCGTTGGTCAGCTCTTTAATAGGATTATCAATTGATGCGGGAAGACGCAACCACATACCAATACCAATACATATACATGCGGCACCAACAACATATATCCACAATAAAGCCCGCTGTAATCCGGGACCTGCTGCCGGACTGTCAGGTTCCGTGGCAGTCAGTATTTGCAAATTCACAACAGAAAGTACAACCAACAGTACAATCATTGCCACCAATATCCCTATGGCGAGGGTTAGTTTCGACTTTATATTCATAACTTTTATTTTTTATGCAAGTATAATCAAATCTATGTCCATTTCTGCTAAAGAGTGTAGAAATTTTCGATATTTGGAAAGACTGAATAATGCACCGGGCATTTTGAAAGCAGGATGCCCCATACAGACAGTTGTAATTCCACGTTGACGACAAGTCTTAATTATTTCTCCCATAATATCGGAAGATGAAACTTGGATAACTTCACCGCCCAACTCGGTAACCAGTTTAAAATGATTAAGTAAATGCCGCTGTGTTGCCAATGGAATACGTTCCGTACTTTCGGCAGGCGTTTGTACATAAAGGGCAAAAAAGACCGTATTGTACCGGGAAGCAAGCCGTGCCGCTTTACGGATGATATGTCGGGGAGTCCGTTCATTACTGCTGATACATGCCAAAAACTTCTCGTGCCGGATACCCTTTTCGCCTGTAACAATTTCATTTTCAACTTTTTTCTCGACTCGAAAGGCCACTTCTTTTAGTGCCAGTTCACGTAACTGAAGAATATTCTCTGTCTTAAAAAAATTATTCAGTGCCAACTGAATCTTTTCAGGGCGATAGATTTTCCCGGCTTTCAACCGGTTTATCAGTTCTTCGGCAGTAAGGTCTATATTTACCACTTCATCCGCATCCTGCAACACCTTGTCCGGAATCCGTTCCTTAACCTCTATACCTGCTATGCCTTTTACGTCTTCATTCAAACTTTCTATATGCTGGATATTAACTGCAGAAATTACGTTTATACCGGCATCCAACAATTCCATTACATCTTGCCAACGTTTCTCATTCCGGCTGCCCTCGATGTTGGTATGTGCCAATTCATCTACTATAACCAGTTCGGGATGTAACTGAAGAATGGCATCAAGATCCATTTCTTCCACTTCCTTACCTTTGTAAAATATCTTTTTCCGAGAGATAACAGGCAATCCTTCCAACATAGCAACGGTTCCTGCACGTCCGTGCGTTTCAATATAACCTATCTGTACATCTACACCGTTCTCCAACATTTCGTGAGCTTCTTGCAGCATACGATAACTTTTCCCTACACCGGCTATCATTCCGATATAGATTTTAAACTTTCCACGCCGTGAACGTTTAATCAAATCTAAAAAATGCTGTACACTTTCTTCTCTGTCTTCCATTTGTTACTTTATCATATTGGCAATATAACAATTTTCCGCATATTTAATATCAGTCCTTTTATAACAGGCAAAGAATATACCAATAAAACAAACGGCTTAGCTACAATGCCATAAGCGTGTCATCAAAGACTAAAGCTTACCAAAATGAAAAGGGGGCTCTTTCAAAATGAAACACTTTCTTAATCACTATAATTATTGCCGTTAGATCTCCTAGAATAGTTTATTCCTGCTTTTCTAGCTTGTGTATGTTGAAATTGACGGGCTATTTTATATTCACGTTCTCCTTTTAGTAATCTGTATCCGGTTTGTTTAAACCAAAAGCTTATATTATTTTCTATACATTGCCGACGAATGTCCAATACCCAGTCATAATTACATATACGCGCTTCTTTGCCCGATTCTCCACCTACCACAATCTGTTCTACCCATGTACCGAGTTCTCCCTTGAAGTTTATAGCGGACAACAACGGTTCACAGATAATGATTTTATGCTTTACAGGAGCTGCTTTATAAAGAGGAAGACGGTAATCCACTCTGTCTTGATTTTCCATGGTGCAACAAATGGTAACATTATCATACCCGTCCCCCCAATCCGGAGGCAGACATTGGCCGAGCCGGTCTATGCGTTTAGTTATAAACAAGAAATGAAGATCGTATCGTTCCCGCATCATTTTCCATGCTTCTATACGCCATTCATCGGCTTCTTCTATCAGAAAATCGGAGGTAAAACAAGTATAGACGAGATTGCCGGAAGGGATCTTGTAAGTCTTATCCTTTTTCCGTCGCACGGGCAGATTGAATTGTCCGGTTTTGGTTATTATGGAACTGTCTTTCCCATGTTTACTATCTCCGCGATATACATAACAATGCCGGCAACCTGTACTTAGCTTATGGCAGCCATGCCAAGGATTCCATAGAGAAGACTCCGGACTTATTCTATTTTCCATTCTGTCTGAATAAAATTTATCATTGTCTGCAAAGTTAGCTAAAGTCTTTTCATCATTTACATAATTCATTCCTGAATTTCTTCAAAAAGAATGGGAGTGTTATAGTTAATGCAAATGGATTAATGTACCTTTGCCGGTATAATCAATTAAGCCACTGGCAAGAATAAATTTTATAATGTAGAATATAAAACAAAAAACTTATTATATGAGCACAGACGATAGAAAATGGGAGATTATTGAAAGTGAATATCTTATCCGCCGCCCTTGGCTGACCGCACGCCGTGACCGGGTTAAACTACCTACAGGAGTTGAAATTCCTGAATATTATATTTTGGAATATCCTGATTGGGTAAATGTAATTGCTATCACCCAAGAGGGTAAATTCGTATTAGTACGCCAATACCGTCACGGAATAAAAGAAACACGTTATGAAATTTGCGCCGGAGTTTGTGAAACCGGAGAAGAGCCTTTGCTTTCTGCCCAACGCGAATTGTACGAAGAAACAGGGTATGGCAATGGAAATTGGACAAAACTTATGACTATTTCAGCAAATGCCAGCACCATGACAAATATCACTCATTGTTATCTGGCTACGGAGGTAGAACGAATCTCTACCCAGCATTTGGAAGAAACTGAAGATCTGACAGTGCATTTGCTGGATGAAGAAGAAGTAAAAGCGTTGTTATTGAATGATGAGGTGAAACAATCATTGATGGCTGCACCGTTTTGGAAGTATTTTGCTTTATATTCTCGTTTATAATAAAGACTTTTAGGGAGACTGAAAAAGCTCCCTAAAAGTAAGTTGAATCATTTATTCTATTAAACCGAGTTAATCACTTTTTATACTTCTTTGTATCGTCATTCGCTCACCTTCTCAGTGAGAATCCTTTTTTGCAGATAAAGAATGCATAGCCATAATATGCTTTATACTTACTATATAGCTCAGCCTCATGATGATTGGATGTTATCAATTCTTCTACGATTCTGCTTCCTGCATGTTTTCTTCTGAATATTTCCTCGGCTTTAGCTTGAGGAGCAAAATAATGTTCTATCCAGCAATTCTCCGGAAGAATGAATGTCGCAACTGGAATATATCCTGCTTTTTGTATCTGGGCTACTTTGTTGGGAACCGTATCTATTTCCGTATAAGCACTCATCCAGAAATCATGAATTTCTGCCGGGCGTTGATCGGTAAACCAGACACTTTCAGAAACGGCAAGGTATCCTCCCGGTTTCAAATAGTTGCGCCACTCTTTCAAGCCTCGTTCAAAGCCGATATTATAAATGGCTCCTTCCGACCAGATCAAGTCCAAAGAGTCCTTTTCAAAAGAAAGGTCATCCATCGAACCGACTATGCCTTTCACCCTATTCTGGAGATTCAGTTTCTCGGCATTCTTGTTGAAACGTTCAATGAATCCCGGGAAAAAGTCGATGCCTGTAATCTTCCCCGGCGCATGTTGTGCCAAGATCATTGTCTGCCCCCCTGTTCCACAGCCGAGATCGGCAATAAGGGATTTGTCGGTAAGATTATCTATAAAGCTTAATGCTTTAAGAGTTACTTCGGGACTTCCGGGTCCTTGTCGCTCCGTATTTAAGAAAAAATCACAAATCAAATTTACATCGAATCCTAGAATTGTATTGTTGTCATTATTCATTATCGTAATATATTAAACATACACTGAAAGCATAGCCATACTCCCTGTGTAATTAAAAAATAAAATTATAGTAATATGAAATTGCTCTCGAAAAAATATCCCGAGAATACACGAATAAACAATCTATTTATGAGAACAGATTGTTTACGACACCAAATCCGATATACGAGTTTTTAACATAGTGCAAAGATACACCTATTTCATTGAAAAACGATAGAAAACAATGTTTAAATTTAGGAGATATTTCAGTATTTGATCTTTTTCCACTCTTTTAAAAACCTATTTTACGTTTCAAATAAATCATATCTTTTAATAAAACCCCATTGTCAATGATAGGATGATCGTAGTTCTCCGTGAAAAAACCTTTTATACAATGAGAATATTCAAAGCCGCAACTTTTATAAAATGCAAGAACACCGGGAACGTCTCCTGTTCCCACTATCATCTGAGTATATTCTTTTGAATAATGATTTATCAGGTAGTTTATTAGTTTTCTTCCATATCCTTGTCGCTGGGCAATAGGGGTAACCGCTATATTCTTCAATTCACAAATTTCCGGACCTTCTTTTGTTACAACGCCCACGGCTTTTATCCCATTATCTTCCAATACAAACAAGTCACCACGCTCCAGATACCGGTCTATCATTGTTTCCTGTTCATCCCCAAGCAATAATAAGTCCAGATATTGCTTTTTATTTCTAGATATTTTAATGATGTGATAATCCATAATATTATATTTATAACATTCTTGTCTTTATAGATAGTGCAAAACAGCACTATTTTAACGATTCCCGGCATATCGGTAAACAGCAGCCGAAATATCAGAGATTATTTTAGCATTCGTTTCCATATTTTCTTTTGAGTCTTTGACAAATACAGCTACTACGTATCGGCTTCCATCAGGTAGAATTACAAAGCCAATGTCATTGATGCCAATGTATTCTCCCCGGTCATTCTTATCGGAAGTTCCTGTCTTATGTCCTATCTTGACTTCACTTTCGGGAAGGGGAGCAGGCAGTCTGTCTTTGCCTGTCCCACACTCTATCATAATATGCTTTAGAAAATCTGTATATTCATTTCTCATGAAATCTTGAGTCATAAAAAGTTCCAATAGATTGGCTGCTTCCATTGGTGTTGTCCAGTTTTTGTAACAATCATCCATGTCTTGATGCATCTCATCTTCGGTAGCAGTTATGGAAACATCGTTTATTCCCAATGAATGAATGTATTCATCCACCACGTTTACACCACCTATATAATCGAATAAGATATCACAGGCTACATTGTCACTTGACTGCATTGTATAAACTAAAAGTTCACTAATCGGAAGTTCTAAATTGCCTTGGGGATATTTATCACGCAAAGGGCTATATGTATCCGGTTTGAAATATTTTTTATCAAGATATAGGGAAGTGGAAAGTGGAATATGCCGTTTTTGCAGGTAATCACATACAGCCAATGCCTGATGAAACTTATAAACGCTCATCATGGGATATTTTTCGGCATTATTTATGGCCAGCGTATCTTCTCCATCCAGTATCAAAGCCACTCCTATAGTTGCTTTCTTATCTTTAATAATATGTCGAATTTCTGTTTTTAATGTTTTCAATGAATCTTGGGATTTATTCTGAACACATCCGCCAGACAACACACACCATATACATATAATAATATATGGACATCCGTTTTTTACTAAAGACTGCAAGATTAACCTTGGGCTCCGTTTTTTTGTTATACGCATTTTCCTGATTTTAATTGTACGAAGATACCGGATTATCAGTCATTCTCCAAATTTTTCCTTATTTAAAGATTAGCCTTTTATCTTCTTCCGCAAATAACACAGCAGTATTTACCAGTGCCAGATGAGAATAAGCTTGTGGGAAATTACCCAATTGTTCTTTTGTTTCGAAATCAATATCTTCACTGAACAGACCCAAATGGTTTGAATATTGCAAAATTTCATCGAACAGACAGCGTGCTTCGTCTTTTTCCCCGATGACATAAAGTGCACGAATCAGCCAAAATGTACAGATGGTAAAGGCCGAAGAAGGACAGCCAAAATCATCATGAGTATTATAGCGGTACATCAATCCTTTGTGTAATAAGGATTGCTTGACGGCTTTCACTGTTTTATGATAACGAATATCATCAGCATCTATAAATCCATAAGGTTCCATTAACAGTAAAGAAGAGTCCAAATCCAGATTGCCGTATGCTTGTGAAAAACTTTGTATTTCTTCCTTCCATCCGTTTCTCATAACATCCGCTTTAATTGCATCAGCTTCTTCTTCCCAACGTCGGCTATTCTCATATTTATTCAGAATACGGGCTATGCGGGCTCCTCTGTCCAAAGCAACCCAACACATCACTTTGGACGAAACGAAATGCTGTCCTTCACCCCGTATCTCCCAAATTCCTTTATCAGGCTTTCTCCAATCTTCCATCACAGTCGTCATAATACTTTTCACCATTTCCCACATATCTTCTATTTCATCCAATGTACCTGGCATCAACCGGTAATATTGGTAAATCAAGTCCATCAGATAGCCGAATGAATCATTCTGCCTTTGATGATAAGCATCATTGCCGATACGCACCGGTTGGGAATTTTTATATCCTGAAAGATGGTCGAGTATAACTTCAGTCAATTTCCTTTCCCCACGAATGCCATACATTATTTGATAAGTGTCATGTTCGGCAACAAAAGTAGATTGTATGAATTTCATGAATTTGCGGGCTGCATCGGCATGACCTATCTTGAAAAGAGTCTCTATGGACATGGAGGCATCCCGCAACCAACAAAAACGATAATCCCAATTGCGTACTTCTCCCACAGCTTCGGGCAGGCTGGTAGTAAGAGAAGCTAATACCGCGCCATTATAAAAGGACATCATCTTCAGGGTGAGTAAACTACGCTCTATTATATCGTTGTAAATAGTAAACTTTCTTGTACGATCCGTCCAGTTCAACCAATAAACCAACGTGCGGCAATACTCCAGTTTCTCACGCTCTATATCAACAGGTATCACCTTTTCATTGTATGAAAGGAGGAAAAATTCATCTTTCTCTAATATAAATTCCTGATGGTCTACGATACCTTGCAACGGCAAAGAGGAATACAGATATTGTCTGTCCTTGTTGTTAGAAGAAGAATAGGTTTCAATATACCGGGAAGTTACATAAAAAAATGCTTTTCCACGAGCATAGTCGGGAGCCGGATGGTAATTGACTTTAATGCGGGGACGACCTTTAATCCGGCGGATATAACGATAGACCTCAGCCGGACGATAATATTCCTTATTATCATATAACTCATAACAAGGCATAAAGTCGACTACCGCAAATTCGTCTTGCTCTGACACAAAAGTAGTGGAAAGAATATTGGTATGGGGAACATACGATTGGATGGTGTGATAGTCTTCTGAAACTTCAAAACCAAAAGTCCCGCCTTTTTCACGATCCAGAAGAGCTGCAAAAATAGAAGGTGAATCAAAATTTGGAAAACATAGCCATTCAATACTTCCTTTTTCGGAAATCAGTGCGGCTGTGCAGCAATTACCGATTACACCGTAATTCAAATTGTCCATGGTTATTTTTTTTGTAATGTTAGTGGTTTATTATCCGTTTAAAAAAATCTATAGCCGATGATAACTGCCCTTTCAAACCACTTTTCAAGGCTGCTTTCACCATGCCTTCATCTGTCAGCCGTTGTAAAAACGGCAAGGTGTCTGTCTGTACGGGCAGATTGTAACGTGCACTCTCGGATGCTGTACCAATCTTTACAGTCACAGCAGTAACAGGTACGGCTTTAAACATATCATCATCCGTAGTATCATCTCCTATTGCCAAGATAAAATCATATCGGGTGGCAAGCAAAAGCCTGTTTACTTCTGAACCTTTGGTAAATTCGGGAGATTTTATTTCTATTACCTTATTACCCTGCATGATTTGCAAATTCTGTTTCAAGCAAATAGATATCAAGGAATTGACCAACTGTTGCGCACGTAATCTGCCCAACCATGCATCGGCCTCACGATAATGCCAGGCAAGTGCCGTTTCTTTGACTTCAAGATGGGAGCGAGGAGTCTTGCTGACAAATAATTTTAATATAGAAAGCAATCCGGGGCTCCATTCCTGCCCGTGTACATTCTTGTGCCATACACCATTCTCTTTATAAAAGGCCCCATGTTCGGCTGCAAAGGAAAGAGGCAGTGCACCCAACCACTTCTCTAAAGTAAAATGGTCACGTCCGCTGTTTATTACCACATGATTCAAGGGGTCGGCGGTCAGTTTCTGCAATGTATCCAGCAATTGTGGAGTAGGAGAGGCATCTTCCGGCCTTTTCTGAAAAGGGACCAGTGTCCCGTCATAATCCAACAAAATCAAACGCTTTTTAGCATGTAAGTATTGATGCTGAATTTCCTGCATATTCTGTGATCCTATCTTCTTAAAAAGCATGGTTTTGTTTTTGTGTGCCACTTCCTGCCATTCATTTACAAAATCGGCAGCCCATTTATTGACAGTCTGTACGGATACAATAGACTGCATACGGTGCATCCGTTCTTGCTGTTCTTCAAACGGCATTTCCAATGCCCGGCAAATGGCATTTTCTATCTGCTCCGTATCATTGGGATTAACCAGCAAGGCGTCGGTCAGTTCCACAGCGGCACCAGCCATTTCACTTAAAACCAATACACCAGGATTGTCTTGCTTGACAGCAACATACTCTTTGGCAACCAAGTTCATTCCGTCACGCAAAGGAGTGACTAATGCAATATCAGCTATAAAATACATGGCAGCCAATTCTTCGAATGAGAAACCATGATAAAAATAGCAGACCGGAGTCCAGTTCATTGTAGAATATCGTCCGTTGATAGAACCTATTTCCTCGTCAATCCGGGTTTTCAATTCGGCATAACTGCCTACATGATCACGTGAAGGAACTATGACCATAGCCAGTGTTACCTTGCCATGATATTCGGGATGGTGTTCCAAAAAAGAGGCAAATCCATAAAGACGGTGCAAAATGCCTTTACTATAATCCAAACGGTCTACCGATAGGATAAGTTTATGTTTGCCAAACAAGAGACGGGTTCGTTCTATAGCTTTCCAAACATTTTTTTGTTGTGACACATTGTGGTAAAGGTCATAATTTATCCCCATCGGAAGTGCATCAACGCGCACAATGCGACTGCCTATCCGGGTTTCATCCAAACTGAAATCCATATGGAGTACCCGTTCGGCCGCGCTGATGAAATGACGCATATAGTCATGTGTATGAAATGCGATAAAATCGGCTCCTAACAATCCTTTCAGTATTTCGGCACGTTCAGGCAGAATTCGGAATAACTCATAAGATGGAAACGGAATGTGATGGAAATAGCCGATATGCAACCGGGGAAGCTCTTGGCGGAGCATTTCCGGAAGTAACATCAACTGATAATCTTGTACCCAGACCCAATCCCGACAAAACAAAGCGTTAACCTCTTGGTAAGATTGCCAGAAACTCTTTCTATATAATATATAGGCAAAGAAATAGTGACATAAAGGCCACAGGGTACTGTTACTGTATCCCTCATAATAGTTCTTATATTGCTCATCGGATAAAAATATGGGATGGAGATTCATTTCCTCCAACCGGTGACAGATATCCTGTTTTTCTTCCTCTTTGTCTGTACAGATTCCGGGCCACCCCACCCAATGTTTCTCGTAATTGCCTTGTAGGGAATTTAGGCCCGTTGTCAGACCTCCTTCACTACGTGAGAAAACAAAGGTATCTTGTTCTGCGACAGCCTTCACGGGCAGTCTGTTTGATATGATATACAATTTCATTTTTATATAATTCTTTTTTTCAGTTAGATGACAAAAGTCATACCACCAACTTAAATATCTTATTATCAATATGATATATACTTGTCAATTAGTTTATACATTTTCAATATGAAAGCCTTTTTTCTAAAATGGGAAATGAAATAGCCGAAAGATAAAAGTGCAATTTTTGTAATGGCATCGATTTTGATTTATACAGAGTATAACGCTATCAACTTATAGAAAAGGTAGCGAGCAAACAATAATAAACAACTGATTAACAAACTAATAAAGATGAAACTAGTAAGAATATAGCTTTCCAATATGGAAATTTGCCTGTTAAAATGAAAAAGAAACTCGAAAAGAATAAAATGCAATACAAAAATGAAAGTATATAATTTAGAAAATATTAAATCTGCTGCCGAACTGAAACATCGGACTGAAGTAATTAGCATGAACGAACGTTCTATTATAGTGCTCGACACTTTTACCGGCATTGCCCAAAAGCTGCAAGCTGTTTCTATTTCTTTATTCCATCTCGATATCGAAAAGGTTATGAATCAATTGCAGGATTTCGAGAATGATTGTGGAAATTGGCTGGACAATCTTCTTTCCTCCGAAATGCAGAAAGCAGAAGCTGCCAAAGAAATAAAAGTACACATCGATCAAATTTCCCGTTTATGTAATGAAAATCCGAACATCATTGACGATCATGAGATTATGGCTCACGGAGCAATGATATCCTCTCTTATTCTGTCACATTATTTAGAAGAATGTACGAAAAAGAACTTCATCTTGAACTCATGTCATTTCATGCGGCTAGGGCTTGATCGGAAACCGGATATAAAGTATGTGAAAAAAAATGTAGAAGAACTGATGAAAGCCTGTCCCGATGTCCCCATTCTTATTACCCAAAGCCGTTTGTGTAAAAATGCATATGATGAAGTGGATTTATTCCCACAAATAGGAAATGAGTATTATGCCACTGTTATCGGGGCTGTATTCCATGCGGATGAAATTATAACATCCTTACGTTCTGATGAAATTTGTTTCCAAGGTATGGAACATACTCGGACTCTTACATACGGTGAAGCCGAGAATTTTATTGATAGCGGCATTGCATTGCTTCATCCGGAATGTATTCCGCTGGCGCGCACCGTCGGTATGGCCATTGTATTGATAAAAACACCGGAAGATACATTACGGATATCATCAGAAAAAACAGGAACAAAAGTAAAAGCTGCTGTTTCACGCAGAGGTGTGGTCTTTGTCAAACTTCGTTCGTTAGGGGTTCTTACTTCTTATCTATTTATTGGAAAAGTATTTGATGTGTTCGAGAAATATAAGGTTCCTGTCTATTTAGCGACTTCCTCTAATGTGAGTGTTTCATTGGCTGTGAAATGTAGCAACGACACATTACGCCTGATATATCGTGAATTACATAAGTATGCGGAAATAGGAATGGAAACAGAAATGTCTGTGGTCAGCGTTATTGGCGATCTAAATTGGGAAAAGCATACAGGGTTGGAAGCCAGAATTATAGAAACGCTGAAAGAGATGCCGGTATGCATGATTTCATATGGCAGCAGCACTCACAATCTTTCAGTGCTGGTACGGGAACAAGATAGAGAAAAGGCATTAATGACACTGTGCAAAGCCTTTCTAGATATTCCATCAGAAAAATTTGATGTAATAAAACAAACTCAATTACAAGACTCTTTTGTCATGTGACCTTCTTGAATAAACAGAAGCAACAAATTTGCCCGACAGGTATTTGTTGCTTTTGTTTTTGATTAAATAATTCTTTCCCTTATAAACAAAACAGACATATAGTTGATTACCAGTCCTGAATAACCTTTTAAAATAGTTGCTGTTATCCATTCTTAACTTTAACACAGAACAGGAGATAATAAAATGGATTTAAAGCAAACAAAGAACATCTCTGTTAAAATACTTTTTGTATATTTGCAACAATACGTTTTATCGTTAAAATAGTTGTAACAGAAATAATACACATAAAAGAAAAACAGAGTAAATAGAAAATGAAGCGAGTTATTAACCTGGACAATTGGAATAGAAAAGAGCATTTTAAATTCTTCTCGGCTCTCGATGACCCTTTTTGGGGAATTACCACGACTGTTGATTTCACAAGCATATATCAACAAAGTAAAAATATGGAAGTTTCTTTTTTTCTTTATTCTGTGCACTTCCTATTGAAATGTATCAATGCGACTACTGCATTCAAATTACGTATAGAAAACGGAGAAGTAGTAGAATATGATAAAATCAATATTTCGCCCACTATCGGAAGAGAGGACGGAACTTTTGGCTTTGGATTTTTTGAGTATGACACAGATCTTTCCTTATTTATTGAAAATGCAGAAAAGGAAATACATAGAGTAAAAAACAGTACCGGACTTTCTTTTTCCAAGGACACAGCAAGAGCGGATGTCATCCGTTATTCGGCTCTGCCCTGGTTTGCCTTTTCCGAGATGAAACATGCCGGTTCAATTCAAACAGGAGATTCTATACCCAAAATTTCCACAGGTAAGCTGATACAAGAAAAAAAGAAACTTTTGCTTCCTATATCCATCAGTGTCCACCATGGCTTGGTGGATGGACGAAATGTTGCTGAATTTATACAGAACGTAAAAGACGGACAAAATAATACATTATGATATGATTGCTCTCTCTTCCTATTCTAATAATAAAACATGAAAAATAAAATAGAATTTATCGCTTTTGATGCCGATGACACTCTTTGGGAAAATGAACTTTATTTTCAAGAGTTGGAACACAAATTTTGTCATCTTCTGAGGAAATATTCACCGGCTCCTTCCGTATCAGAAGAATTGTTCAAGACAGAAATAAAAAATCTGCATATCTATGGTTATGGACTGAAAGGAATGCTGCTTTGCATGATTGAAACCATTTGCAAAGTTACTAATGGAGAAGGAGACCTCAATCTCGTAAAAGAAATCCTCCGATCAGGTCAGGAACTTCTGCAAAGACCAATCACATTATTGGACGGTGTGCAAGAAGTCATATCAGCCTTGCACGAAAATTATAAATTAGTATTGGCCACCAAAGGTGATTTGTTCGATCAAAAAAGAAAGATTTCTGCGTCCGGACTACAAGAATACTTTTGTCACATAGAAATAATGAGCGACAAGAAAAATGCGGATTATAAAAGATTGCTTGATCATTTAGGATGTAAGGCAGAAAATTTACTGATGATAGGTAACTCGATAAAGTCGGATATTATTCCCATATTGGAACTCGGAGGTTATGCAGCCTATGTACCTCATCATGTCACTTGGGCACACGAACAATATGAAGGAGAAGTAACGCACTCCCACTTTATTAAGTTGAATAACATTAAAGAGATACAAAACTATCTTTAGTTTTTGCCATACTCCATTCTCCACGTGGTAACTCTTTGAACAAAAATACCACGTCCGGCAAGACTCAAAAAAGGATAAGTCACTCTATACAACAAAAAAGGGTTGTCAAAACGTGGATAATGCTGTCGTTTCGTTCGTAGGGGCGAGGTTCGCTCGCCCGAAAACAGTTTGCTTTGTGTCTTCGGGCAGGCAAACCCTGCCCCTACAGTTGACGATTGGATAGTCCGGTTTCGTTTTGACACTTCCTTTTATACACATTTAAAACCCAATACTTAATCCGGCTATCAGATAAGTTTTGTCAAATGAGGGCGAAACAATAGCCTGTACAAACAAAGGCAAAGAAAAATGATCTGTAATATTAATGTTCTTGGAAGCTTTTAAAGCAATATCTGTAAAAGCAGCACCATCAGCATCATACATTCCTTTCCAGGGAGTGAAACCAACGGAAGGAGTGAGCGTAATTTCTGCCGGGCAAGCAATATTATAAGAAGCATTGATATAAGTGGAATAAGCACGATCACCGTCTTTGTTATCGTCTCCTCCCGCAAACATGGTAGACCAGCTCAAGGTCAGAGGAAAGTTCTCGCCGAAATTATAAGCTAATGTTCCTTCAAAATGATGATCATGTTTATAATCCCCGTAGGGCATGGTGATGCCATTCCACCAATAGTCGGTCACTGTAATACCTAAACCGCCAATGGTATAACTCAAATTGATGTCAAACTCTTGTGCACCGTCTGTCTTGGTCAGGCTCTGACTCCCCCAAGCAGACAAAGAAAGATTGCCGTAAGATAATCCTAATGTAGGCTGTACAGAGAATCCTGAATTCTGGTAAGCGCCACGCCAAATGTAATCACTTACAAAATCCGCCTTAGCCGTTACGTTAAATTCTTGTGCTTTTATCACTCCAGGCAACAGTAGAGCCAGCACCAAGACCACTTTTTTCAAATTCTTTTTCATCTTAAAAAATTAAACTAATCAATATTCGTGTTTTACATATTTATACTATTTCCTTCTTATTGTCTGAAAGGAAATATCCATTTTGAGTTTTTCTGAATCAAGATGCATCATTCAATAGGGTGATGCACGTCAAAGATCAAGAATCCATGTTATCAAAGCAAAGAACAATACAATGATAGCCACAGCTTCTAGAGCCGACAGGCTCTCGGTATCCAGGAAACTTCTCTTTTTCATGACGCACATCTTCCTAATTTAATGACTATATATTTTTTATTATTTTGCCTTTTCTAAAGCAGCATTCAGTTTTAATACATTCACCTTCTCTGTACCGAATATGCCCATAAACGGTTTTTCCACAGCTTTATCTACAATAGCTTTTACAGTTTCCTCACTCATTCCGCGAGCTTTAGCCACACGTTGTACCTGCACGTATGCGCAGGCCGGAGTGATGTCAGGATCCAGCCCGGAACCGCTGGCTGTGACCATTTCGGCAGGTACTTCCTTACGGCTCAAGTAAGGATGATGCTTTAAAAATGTATCAATCCGCGCTTCTACTTCAGCCAAGTATTCTGCATTGGTAGGGCCTTTATTGCTACCGGCCGAACTGGTTGCATCATAACCATCTCCGGCACATGAAGGACGTCCCCAGAAATAGATATCTTCCGTAAATGATTGTCCCACATTGGCGGCACCTACCACTTTTCCGTTAAGTTCCACCACCTCGGCATTGCCGGAATTAGGTCCGGCAAATTGAGCGAAAATCCATAAGACTAGTATATAGCATACTGAGAAAAACACACAAAAGACTAAGGTAAGTCTGAATGACTTTATAAAATTTTTCATTGTCGTTTACTTGTTAAAAGAATAATCCTACTACTAAATCTATTAATTTAATACCCACAAAAGGAGCAATAACACCACCTATGCCATATATCAAAAGATTACGACGAAGCAAGGCGGAAGCTCCTATCGGTTTGTATTGAACTCCTTTCAATGCCAGCGGAATCAGAATAGGAATAATGATGGCATTGAATATAACCGCAGACAAGATAGCACTCTCAGGGCTATGCAGCCCCATAATATTCAATGCAGCCAGTTCCGGAATGGAAAGCATGAACAATGCAGGAACAATGGCAAAATATTTGGCCACATCATTGGCTATGGAGAAAGTGGTCAGTGTACCACGTGTCATCAGCAATTGTTTACCTATCTCGACAATCTCTATCAGCTTGGTAGGATCATTATCCAAATCCACCATATTCCCTGCTTCCTTGGCAGCCTGTGTACCGCTATTCATGGCAACCCCCACATTAGCTTGGGCAAGGGCAGGAGCATCATTTGTTCCGTCACCCATCATGGCAACCAGTTTGCCGGCAGCCTGCTCTTTCTTGATATACTCCATCTTATCCTCTGGTTTAGCCTCGGCTATGAAGTCGTCTACTCCGGCTTTCTCTGCAATATATTTGGCGGTCAATGGGTTATCTCCCGTCACCATGACTGTTTTTACCCCCATCTTGCGTAAACGTTCAAAACGTTCCTGAATACCCGGTTTTATAATATCCTGCAATTCTATTACTCCGGCAATTTTCTTATTGACACTTACCACCAATGGAGTACCTCCATTACTTGTAATGGTTTGAATGATATCTTCCGTTTCTTTTGGGAAAGGGTTTCCGGCAGACAAAGCTATCTTTCGGATCGCATCAAATGCACCTTTACGGATTTCTGTTCCATCCTTCAAGTTAATACCCGAGCATTTGGTTTCGGCGGTAAATTTTATCATATGAGCACCATCGGTATTCAAATTACGCATCCGTAAACCCGATTCACGTCCCAGTTCAATAATAGATTTGCCTTCCGGAGTATCATCAGATACAGATGAGAGCAGGCAGGCTTCGATGAAAGCATGTTCAGCCACTCCCTGAGCCGGATAAAAACGGGTAGCTTTACGGTTTCCTATAGTTATTGTTCCTGTTTTATCAAGAAGCAACGTATCTATGTCTCCGGCTGTTTCCACTGCCTTACCCGATTTGGTTATGACATTGGCACGCAAAGCACGATCCATCCCGGCGATACCGATAGCCGAAAGCAATCCTCCGATAGTGGTAGGAATGAGGCAGACAAACAAGGACAGAAAAGAAGCAATGGTAATGACAGTTCCCGTATAATCGGCAAACGGTTTAAGGGTGATACACACAATGACAAAGACCAATGTAAATGCTGCCAACAGGATAGTCAATGCAATTTCATTCGGTGTTTTCTGGCGGGATGCGCCTTCCACCAATGCAATCATCTTATCCAGGAAACTTTCACCCGGCTGGGTGCTTACCATTACTTTTATCTGATCGGACAATACTTTTGTACCTCCTGTTACTGAACTCTTGTCACCGCCTGCTTCACGGATTACAGGAGCGGATTCGCCTGTGATGGCACTTTCGTCAATAGACGCCAGTCCTTCGATGATCTCGCCATCGGCAGGAATTACATCTCCTGCCTCGCATACAAAAATATCACCTTTCTTTAACTGGGAACTACTGACAGTTTTCAAAGTCCCGTTCACAATCAATTTGGCAGGGGTTTCCTCACGAGTCTTCCTCAGGCTATCGGCTTGTGCCTTTCCGCGCGCTTCGGCAATAGCTTCAGCAAAATTAGCAAATAACAAGGTGATGAACAGGATTACGAAAACCCATAAATTATAAATAAATGAGCCTTGTGAATCATTAACGATAGAGTAGAGCATCACCAAGAACATAATAGCTGTACAAACCTCTACCGTGAACATAATCGGATTCTTAATCATCACTCGCGGATTCAACTTCACGAATGATTGTTTTATGCTGTCAATGACTTGCTCCTTCTGAAATAAAGAAGCTGATTTATTATCTTTCATATCTTCTATTAATATCGTTGTCTGTTATCAGAATTATAAACTCAAGTGCTCGGCAATAGTGCTTAATGCATGTACCGGGAAGAATGATAGTGCGGCAACAATAAAAATAACCGCAAATGTCATCACACCGAATGTCACTGTATCGGTTTGCAATGTGCCGGCGCTTTCGGGAATAAATTTTTTCTTAGCTAGAATACCTGCTATGGCCACTTGACCTACAATCGGGACAAAACGTCCTAATATCAGCACAATACCACAAGAGTAGTTCCAAAACCATGTGTTATCACCCAGTCCTTCAAAACCGGAACCATTATTGGCGGCACACGAGGTGTATTCATAAAGTATTTCACTCAGACCATGATATCCGGGATTGTTCAGCCAGCCACCTTCACTTTCCACAAATGCAGGCGCATGAACAAACAGATAAGCAGCCAATGCCGTACCAACTAAAATGATAAACGGATGAAGTAGTGCCACAATGGAAGCAATCTTCATTTCACGTGCTTCTACTTTATGACCAAGGAACTCCGGTGTACGGCCTACCATCAACCCACTGATGAACACGGCGATAATAATAAATGTAAAGTAGTTCATCCATCCCACACCTACACCGCCAAACCATGTGTTGATCTGCATGTTCAGCATTTCCATCATACCCGAAAGCGGCATTGTTGAATCGTGCATACCATTGACAGAACCATTGGAAGTAACCGTAGTAGTAATACTCCACAAAGCAGTGGCGGCCGAGCCCAAACGTATTTCTTTACCTTCCATCGCGCCATTATCCTGCGCTATCCCCATTTCATCAATACGTGGATTACCACCCATCTCCTGACTCACATTGATACAAACTCCTACCAGATAGGCAAACAGCATGACACCATATATACTATAACCCAATTTTTTACGTTTCAGATAGAAACCGAATGCAAATGCCATCGCCATAGGTATGATAAGGATAGACCAACATTCCACCATATTGGCAAAATAGGTAGGGTTCTCCAATGGATGAGAAGAGTTTACACCAAAATAACCACCACCATTAGTACCCAATTGTTTGATAGGGACAATAGCCGCCGTAGGGCCTTGTGATACATATTGTGTAGCTCCTTCCATGGTGGTCACTTTCATTTTTCCGTCAAAGCCCATCGGAGTTCCTTGCACAATCAGGATAAAGCCTACGACCAATGAAAGAGGCAACAGGACACGGGTACAACTTAATACCAAATAGTTCCAGAAATTGCCAATAGTCTGAGTAGTCTTTGCAGCCAGCGCTTTCATTATACCTGCCATGGCAGCCATACCGGTAGCGGCAGTAATAAACTGAAAGAGCATGATGACGAATAGCTGAGTAAAATAAGTCAGCCCACTTTCACCGCTATAATGTTGCAAGTTACAGTTCACCATGAAACTGATACAAGTATTGAATGCCTGATGTGCAGTCTGACCGACATTTCCATCCGGGTTAAGCGGCAGCACACCTTGTGTAACCAACAGTACCATCCCCCAAAGGAACCAAAATAGATTTACCACCAGCAAGGCTCTCAAAAACTGTTTCCAGTTCATCTCCTCATTGGGATTGATGCCACTCAGTTTGAACATAACCCGTTCAACGGGCTTCATAAAATCCGACCAAGTCTTTTCACCTTTATAAACTTTAGCGATATATTTGCCCAAAGGATAGCTGAGCACTACCATTAAGACAATTTGCGCTATAACACCTAAAACTTCAGTATTCATAACTCTTTATTTCTTAACTTACTTTTTTAAAACTTCTCCGGCTTGATGAGAACATACATCATATAGCCGAACATAATCAAACTAACTACAAATAATGCTGTGTACATAACTTGTTTCTCCTTTCTTTTTTTAGATCTTCTCGAACCAGTCTATGCATTTAAAGAAAAGCCAAAAGCAAGCTATACCGCTCAAGGTACAAACCACAAATCCGATTGAAAATAAATCCATAATTCCTTTTTTTAATTAATACTATTGTTAACTGCCACGCTATATGCCAATAGTGTGCCATTACCGGCAAACAGGAGATAAGTAACTGATTTATATACAGATATAACAACAAGAAAAAAGAGGGAGCAAAAGAAGATCTTTTCAAAATGAAAAGGGATGAATATCAAAACAGGAGAATAATTGATTTATTTGCTGCCAAACTGCATAATTCCCCAATTTATTATATAGCTTTGTATAGAGGTTTTAATACAGAAAAACAGAAAGGAAAAATGAAGAAGATAAATGTTACCGTAGCCGATATCACTACTTTAAAAGTCGACGCCATTGTAAATGCAGCCAACTGCTCGTTGCTGGGTGGCGGTGGTGTAGATGGAGCTATCCATCGGGCTGCAGGCCCGGCGTTGTTAGCGGAATGCAAAACATTGGGCGGTTGTCCGACGGGGGAAAGCAAGATAACCGATGCATACAACCTGCCATGCAGGAAAGTGATTCATACCGTAGGACCCGTATGGCATGGGGGAACGCATGGAGAAGCCGAAAAACTTGCATCATGCTATCATACCAGTTTCATACTAGCGAGAGAGAACGGCATCCAAAGCATTGCATTCCCCTGTATCAGTACCGGCGTATATCATTATCCCAAGGAAGAAGCGGCACGTATCGCATTGAATGCCATCGGGGAAGAAATGGCACATGGCTATGAAGGAGAAGTGATTGTATGCTGTTTCTCGGAGGAAGATGCCGAAGTATATCGAAAGCTCTTGTCTTGCTGAGGAAAGTCACGGATCATTTCTATATCCGGAATGTATTGATTCCGTAGCCATCTTTGCTGAAACCATCTTGCAATAATGCTGCCTATGGTCTTTCGTGAAGCAGTAGAATTTGAGTGGGGCTGTTTATCCGTAAGGAATACATAAAAGACTTGGGAACCGGATTCGTCATTAAAAGGTTTTATCCGTATCCCTAACCCTTTCCTGCCCTATGGTTAAGGGTTTTCTTCCTGTTTGTTTTATCTCCGCAAGGTTATGGAGATAGAATACATCCGTATAAAAAGACTTAACCATAGGGCAGGAAAGGGTTGATCAATGACCTGCAACAACTAAATGCCGTACTCCTCTATCTTTCTATATAAAGTAGTCAAACCTATTTTCAATAAACGTGAAGCCTCGGTCTTGTTTCCTTTAGTATGTTGCAGAACTTTAGCGATATGACGTTTTTCCATAGCGGCCAGTTCAAACTCCGAATAATTCTTGCCGGAATAATCTTCCTGCCGGGCATTCTGTATTTCAATGGGAAGATCTTGTAAGGTGAGCTGTTTGTCGCAGACAATCATGCTGCGTTCTATCACGTTTCGCAATTCACGGATATTTCCTCTCCAGTCGGCAGCTTTCAAAGCTTTCAAGAACTCCGGAGCCATCCCTTCCACCTGTTTCCCCAGTTTCTTTGAAAAGAGTTGGATAAAGCTTTCCGCCAAAAGTTCGATGTCTTCTTTGCGCTCACGAAGAGGAGGGAGGTGTATCTGAAAAACAGAAAGACGATAATAAAGATCTTCACGGAAATTACCTTGTTCTATTTCTTTTTTCAGGTCCCGATTGGTGGCGGAGATAACGCGGACATTCACTTTCGTCGGTTTCGTGTCGCCTATCTTGATGTACTCTCCCGCTTCGAGCACACGAAGCAATTTGGCTTGCAGCTCGAAAGCCATTTCACCTATTTCATCCAAAAAGATGGTTCCGTTATCGGCCACTTCGAACAGCCCCTTCTTATCTTTCATCGCTCCGGTAAACGAACCGGCTTTATGACCGAATATCTCGCTTTCAAGCAGATCTTTGCTAAAAGCAGAACAGTTTACAGCCACAAAAGCATTCTCTTTGCGAAGACTGTTGCGATGGATGGCTTGTGCAAAGACCTCTTTCCCCGTGCCTGTTTCTCCGGTCAGCAAGACTGTAACATCCGTTGCCGAAACCTTTCGGGCCAATGCTACGGCTTGTTGCATACCCTCCGACTTCCCTTTTATAGCGTCAAAAGAGAAACTTTGGGTCTCTTCTGTTTTCACTTTTTCCCCTACATTCTTTTTAGCCTGAGCCATAGCCCGGCTGATTAACGGAATAATTTTATTATTATCATCCCCTTTGGTGATATAATCAAAGGCTCCATTCTTGATTGCCTGCACACCATCCGGAATGTTACCGTGGGCGGTCAAAAGTATCACCTCCAATTCTGGATAGAGTTTTTTGATGGTCGTAACCATATCCACTCCATTGCCGTCCGGCAAAAACACATCACACAACACCACTTGGGGATTATGTAACTTAAGTTGTTTCAATGTAGACTGGCAATCGGCTGCCTGGAATACTTCGTAACCTTCCAATTCCATCATACGCGAAAGAAGTTTGCGTATTTGCGGTTCATCATCAATAATTAAAATACTATCCATATATTTATTCTGTTTTGCGTGACAAAGATAGAATAAAATGAACGCTCGACAAAAGGATAATACTTAATTTCTGTTTTATAGAAAACGCTTTCTGATTAGCTTTTTTTAATCTCGGACTTTCTGAACCACTCCCGTAGGGAGTAAACAATAACAAGCTGTAAAAAAACATATTTACTGATCAATAAAACTCATCTTATGATGAACCTTTTTATATTTTGTTTCGTTAAATATACCGGATGACATCTCAATTTACTTCCGTCAATTCCTCCCTATTCTTAATTAATTTAAACTATTATAGACTATGAACAAAATAGAAATAAAAGACTTGTATCTTGTTTTCGGTCCGGAAAAGCAGAAAGCGTTCCGGATGTTGAAAGAAAGAAAAAGCAAAAATGAAATTTTAAAGGCGACTAATTGTACTGTAGCAGTTAAAAACGCCAATCTGACAATCAAAGAAGGAGAGTTCTTCGTAATCATGGGACTGTCGGGCAGTGGCAAATCAACTTTATTGCGCTGCATAAACCGGTTAATCAAACCCACAAAAGGACAAGTACTGATTAATGGAACAGACATTACTGCCGCATCTGATAAGGAATTGCTGGAAATGCGTCGCCGGGAAATAGCTATGGTGTTCCAAAATTTTGGTTTGTTACCTCATCGCAGTGTTTTAAGCAATATTGCATTCGGGCTCGAACTCCAAGGAGTTCCCAAACAGGAACGTGAGAAAAAAGCCATGAAGAGTATGGAAATAGTCGGGCTGAAAGGATATCAGAATCAGATGGTCGGACAACTTTCCGGCGGAATGCAGCAACGTGTGGGATTGGCACGCGCTTTGGCAAATGATCCGGAAATATTACTGATGGATGAAGCCTTTTCCGCTCTGGACCCATTGATCCGCGTACAAATGCAAGATGAAATGCTGGCACTGCAATCCAAAATGAAAAAGACCATCGTCTTTATCACGCATGATTTGAGCGAAGCAATTAAACTGGGTGACCGCATTGCCATTATGAGAGATGGAGAAGTGGTGCAAGTCGGAACTTCAGAAGAAATTTTAACTGAACCGGCCAATGACTATGTGGCAAGATTTGTAGAAAATGTGGACCGGAGCAAAATCATAACGGCAGGAAGTATTATGATAACCCGTCCCGCCGTAGCCCGTCTGCGTAAAGAAGGTCCCGAGGTTCTGATCAGAAAGATGAAAGAAAGAGATATTACCGTGCTTCCTGTGATAGATGAAAATGACAAGCTGATAGGAGAGATTACATTGGAAAGTGCCGCCATTCTTCGGCGTAAAGGTATAAAATCAATCCAGGAAGCCGTACAAAGTGAAGTACATTCCGTTACGGAGGACACAAAGATTGAGGATCTGCTTCCCTTAATCACGAAAACCAATTCTCCCATTTATGTGGTAAATGAAGAACGCGAACTGAAAGGCTTGGTTCCTCTATCGTCCATCGTAGTAGAGATGACCGGAAAAGATAAAGAAGAAATTAATGAACTTATTCAAAACGCTATCGAATTATGATAAACATAGGAAAATATATAGAAACAGCCATCAACTGGCTCACAGAAAACTTTGCCCCTCTTTTCGACGCCATCAATGTTGGAATAGGCGGGTTCATAGATGGGTTCCAAAACATATTGATGTGGATACCTTTTTATGTAACAATAGCATTGCTGGCCATCCTGGCTTGGTATAAATCGGGAAAAGGAGTCAGCATTTTTACCATTTTAGGATTATTGCTGATTTGGGGAATGGGATTTTGGAACGAAACCATGCAGACTTTAGCATTGGTGCTTTCGTCTACCATCATCGCTCTTATCATGGGACTTCCCTTGGGAATATGGAGCGCAAACAGCAAACGATGTGATAAAATTCTGCATCCTATCCTCGACCTGATGCAAACGATGCCTGCTTTCGTCTATCTGATTCCTGCCGTACTCTTTTTCGGGCTGGGAACCGTTCCGGGAGCCTTTGCCACCATTATTTTTGCCATGCCTCCCGTAGTGCGTCTGACCAGCCTGGGTATCAAGCAAGTACCGAAGAATGTTGTAGAAGCTTCGCGCTCTTTTGGTGCGACACCTATGCAATTATTATTCAAGGTACAATTACCGCTGGCATTGCCCACTATCATGACCGGTATAAACCAGACAATCCTGATGTCGCTCTCCATGGTGGTCATTGCCGCTATGATTGCAGCCGGAGGGTTAGGGGAAATCGTACTGAAAGGTATCACGCAGATGAAAATAGGTTTAGGTTTCGAAGGCGGTATCGCAGTAGTCATCCTGGCCATCATTCTGGATAGAATAACACAAGGACTTGGAAAACAAAAGAAAGGGAAATAAGCATGAAGAAAATACTATATTTTTTGTCTTTCCTCCTGCTGCTTACCTCTTGCAGCGGGAAAAAAGATGATAAGACAATAAGCATTGGATACATAAACTGGGACGACGGCATCGCCCTGACCTATTTGACGGAAGTGATTCTTGAACAACAAGGTTATCATGTCGTTTTAAAGAATGCCGATCCGGCTCCTATCTATGCAACAATGGCCCGTGGCAAAGTAGATTTGCTGATGGATGCTTGGTTACCGGCTACACAGGCCGATTATATGAAACAATACGGAAAGAATCTGGAAATCTTAGGCAAGATCTATCCGGATGCCCGTATCGGTCTGGTAGTCCCCGATTATGTGGACATTCATTCCATTGAGCAATTAAATGCCAACAAAGAAAAATTCGGAGGCGAGATTATCGGCATTGATGCCGGTGCAGGGATTATGCATGCTACAGATATGGCCATAGAAAAATACAATCTGGATTACAAATTGCTGGAGTCTAGCGGACCGGCCATGACCGCAGTACTAAAAAGAGCCGTTGACGAGCATCAATGGATTGTGGTGACGGGATGGACTCCCCATTGGATGTTCACCCGCTTTAAATTAAAATTTCTGGAGGACCCGAAAGGTATTTTTGGTAAAGCGGAAACAATTACGGCCATTGCCCGCAAAGGATTTGGTGAGCAACACCCGTTTGTGGCAAAACTGATAGAAAACATACATCTGAGCACCGAAGAAATCAGCAGCCTGCTGGATGATGTATCACAAAATGAATATAATGAAAAAGAAGGAGCGGAAAAATGGGTAAAAGAACATCAGGAGCTGGTAGATTCCTGGATTCCCCGGAAATAGAAATATCTCACTTACCTTGAGGGCCGCGCCCAAGGTAAGTGAGAAAACAAACGAACTTTGTATCAGCTCAACTATGCCATATATTTTAATAAGTTTCTCGAAAACAAAACCTATCTTTGCAACATAATAAAACACATATAAATTATGAATGTTATCAAATCAAGGTTCGTCTATCACTTAATGGCAATAATCACAGTAGCTATCTGGGGAACTACTTTTGTTTCTACTAAGATTCTAATCCAACATGGATTAAGTCCTTCCGACATCTTCTTTTATCGTTTCACTCTGGCCTATCTTTGCATGTGGTGTATTTCTTATAAAAAACTATTTGCCAACAGAGTAAAAGATGAATTGTTACTTTTATTGGCCGGATTATGTGGAGGAACTATTTATTTCATTACTGAAAATACGGCTCTCGGCATCACATTAGCCTCCAACGTGTCTCTGATAGTATGCACATCACCTGTTCTGACCACACTGCTTTCTTATTTGTTCAGAAGAAAAGAACCTTTCACCCGCCATCTTGTTTACGGATCGATCATGGCTTTGATAGGAGTGGGGCTGGTTGTTTTCAACGGCAGTTTCATTCTGAAAATTAATCCTTTGGGAGATATTCTTTCACTGACCGCTGCATTGATGTGGGCATTTTATTGCCTTATTCTCAAACAATTGGATAATCATTATTCTATCGTATTCATTACCCGTAAAGTATTCTTCTACGGAGTGCTGACCATTCTGCCCATGTTTTTATTCCGTCCGTTAAATTGGGACAATGTCTTGATGATGCAACCCATCGTGTTTGGAAATCTTCTCTTTTTGGGATTTGTCGCCTCCATGCTCTGCTTCATAGCCTGGAATGCTTGTGTCAAGGAATTGGGAGCCGTAAAAAGTACAAACTATATTTATATCGTCCCTTTGGTAACTCTTCTTACTTCAGCGGTCATTATTAATGAAAAGATAACTTGGATAGCCCTTACCGGCTGTTTTCTTATCTTGTGTGGTGTATATTTGGCAGAACGGAAAACAAATCCTACATTTGAGGCGAAATCTTAAAGCCCTTTAATTATGAACGAGATAGACAAAATGCGTAACAGTCAGCTGGCCGATATGGAGAAACCGGAAATACAGGCCAGTTTCATACACGCCAAAAAACTAGTGGCCCAATTACGGATGATGAGTACATACGATGATGGTTTCAGGGAAGTGCTGGAAGAATTAGTGCCGGGTATCCCTTCCACTTCTGTCATCTGTCCACCATTTTACTGTGATCATGGACACGGCATCCGCTTAGGAGAGCATGTCTTTGTGAATGCCAACTGTACATTTTTAGATGGTGGATATATCACCATAGGAGCACATACATTGATAGGGCCCAATGTACAGATCTATACTCCACATCATCCGGTAGATTACATAACCCGACGCGACCCCAAAGAGTATGCATATCCCGTAACTATCGGAGAAGATTGCTGGATAGGAGGAGGAGCTATTCTTTGTCCCGGAGTAAAAATAGGTCATCGCTGTATTATCGGAGCCGGAAGTGTCGTAACTAAAGACATTCCCGACAATTCCGTTGCTGTAGGTAATCCGGCCAAAGTGATTAGAAAAGTTGATTAAAAAAAGAAAACAGATAATTATGAAAGTTTTGGCCCCACATAATTATCTGTTTCTCGTATTCAGCCAATATAAACATTGACGCTCAGAAACAGGCAATCGTCTCCGTTAGAACATTCAAAGTCTATTTTATTCTCTCTGGCCAGCCAACCTATAGCTGCATTCAAATCTCTGTCAGACAATTCTGAAGCTCTTTTTAAATCACAATAACTCCACCGTTTATTGTCATTCAGCAGTTTCCAAACTTTTCCTGCGTTTACTCCAATTTGATGTTTATCCATTTTGATGTTCAATTAAAGAAGTTAATAATAGAATGCTTAGTTTTTTGCGGTAAATATAACCTTTTATTAAAATAAAATAGACTCTCCTACATAAAATTCATGTAAAAGACATGATTATTTAACATTTGTTTCTGTCAAATTTCATGTAAATTCTCTTTTTATGAAGATATTTATTGCCGGATGAGCCATTTTTACAAATATTTCCTCTAACTTTGTAAGTCAATTAATCCTTTGATATGAAAAGAAATAAAATAAACTGGAGAGTTCCCAAAGGTATGGAACTCACAGAGTTAGATAAAAAGGTTCTCTATTATCAAGATAGAGGTCATTTAGTACCTTCACGTGAACTGATCAAGACACCGGAACAGATTGAAGGAATACGCCGTAGCGGTATTGTCAATACCGGAGTGCTAGACCTTGTAGAACGTGAGATCCATGCAGGCATGAGCACATTGGAAATAGACAAGCTGGTTTATGAATATACGAAAGATCACGGTGGCATTCCTGCAACCTTAGGTTATGACGGTTTTCCCAAAAGTTGCTGCACCTCTATCAATGAGGTTGTTTGTCACGGTATTCCCAATGAATTCGATATTCTGGAAGAAGGAGATATCATCAATGTGGATTGTACTACCATTCTTGATGGTTATTATGCCGATGCATCGCGTATGTTTACCATTGGAAAAACCACACCTCAAAAAGAAAAACTGGTACGAGTAGCTAAAGAATGTCTGGAGATAGGCATGGAAGCTGCGAAACCATTTGGTTTTGTAGGGGACATAGGACATGCCATTGAAAAACATGCTAAAAAAAATGGATTCTCAGTAGTGCGTGATCTCTGCGGACACGGAGTAGGCATAGAGTTCCATGAAGAACCGGATGTAGAACATTTCGGGAAAAAAGGAACTGGTATGCTATTGGTGCCGGGAATGGTTTTTACCATTGAACCAATGATCAATATGGGAACATGGGAAGTCTTCATTGATGAGGAAGATGGCTGGACTGTAGTCACCGAAGACGAACAGCCGTCTGCACAGTGGGAACATACTTTCGTTATGACAGATAACGGACTTGAAATTCTGACACATTAATATATATAATAAGGTATAGAAATATGGATACAATTATATTAGGTATAGAATCTTCCTGTGACGACACATCAGCCGCAGTTATCAAGAATGGCGTATTGTTGTCCAACGTAGTGTCCAGCCAGGCTGTTCACGAAGCTTACGGAGGGGTGGTTCCCGAATTGGCGTCACGTGCCCATCAACAAAACATTGTACCGGTGGTGCACGAAGCCTTAAAAAGGGCAGGAGTTACCAAAGAGCAACTAAGCGCCGTTGCATTCACCCGAGGACCCGGCTTGATGGGATCATTACTGGTCGGAGTATCTTTTGCGAAAGGTTTCGCACGTTCATTGAATATACCAATGATTGATGTTAACCACCTGCAAGCCCATGTGTTAGCCCATTTCATTAAAGAATCGGAAGAAGACAACAACCAACCTAAATTCCCTTTCTTGTGCCTGCTGGTGTCAGGAGGAAACTCACAGATAATATTGGTAAAGGCCTATAATGACATGGAAGTTTTGGGACAAACTATTGACGATGCAGCAGGAGAAGCTATCGACAAATGTTCTAAAGTAATGGGCTTAGGTTATCCCGGAGGTCCTATCATTGATAAACTGGCACGTCAAGGCAATCCAAAAGCGTTCACTTTCAGTAAACCACATATTCCGGACTATAACTATAGTTTCAGCGGATTAAAGACTTCTTTCCTATACTCTTTGCGTGACTGGTTGAAAGAAGATCCCGATTTCATCGAACATCATAAAAACGACTTGGCAGCTTCATTGGAAGCGACCATTGTAGATATTTTGATGGACAAGCTGAGAAAAGCAGCCAAAAATCTCAAGATAAATGAAGTGGCAGTAGCCGGAGGGGTATCAGCCAACAACGGGCTTCGTAACTCATTCCGCGAGCATGCCGGGAAATATGGTTGGAATATCTATATCCCGAAGTTCAGCTTTACTACGGATAATGCCGCAATGATCGCAATTACCGGTTATTACAAGTATCTGGACAATGATTTTTGCACTATAGACAAGCCCGCTTATTCACGGGTAACTATTTAATATTAAAAAACCGTTTTCAACATGTCAGTAGAAGGTAAATTTTTAAGTAAAGAGATTAACGATTTGTTTTGGAGAGAGGGCCTGACACTCGTTACTGCCGAGAGTTGCACGGCAGGAAGTGTGGCGGCCGCTATTACAGCCGTTGCCGGAAGTTCACAATTCTTTAAAGGTGGAATTATCGCCTATTCCAACGAAATAAAGGAAAGTCTGTTAGGGGTAAACCACGAAACTTTAGAAACTCACGGAGCTGTAAGTGAAGAAACCGTTATCGAAATGGTAAAAGGAGCGATGAAATCGATGAATTCTGATTGTGCTGTAGCAACTTCAGGTATCGCAGGACCCACAGGAGGTACTCCCGACAAGCCGGTAGGTACCATTTGGATTGCTGCCGGATGTAAAGACAAAGTGATTACACTGAAATTGGAAGGCGACGAAGGAAGAAACAAAAACATTGCAAATGCAACCCAAAATGCACTGCAACTGCTTCGAAAGTTGTTCCAAAACGAAGAAAATGAGCAGTAATTGCAGAATTATTTGCAAAAACTCTTGTTTTATACAAATAAAAGTGCTTATTTTGCACTCCGTTTGAAATAAGTATTGAAAAAAACTATAAAAATAAGATAGCAATGTCGAAGATTTGTCAAATTACCGGAAAGAAAGCCATGATTGGCAACAATGTTTCACACTCTAAGAGAAGAACCAAAAGAACTTTTGATGTGAACTTGTTTACTAAGAAATTCTACTATGTAGAACAAGATTGCTGGATTAGCCTGAACATCTGCGCTAACGGCTTACGTGTGATTAATAAAAAAGGCCTGGATGCAGCGCTGAATGAAGCGGTAACCAAAGGCTATTGTGATTGGAAAAGCATCAAAATTATTGGTTAATTAAAAAGGAGAGATAGACTATGGCAAAGAAGGCTAAAGGTAATAGAGTACAGGTAATCCTTGAATGCACAGAAATGAAGGATAGTGGTATGCCGGGAACTTCTCGTTACATTACAACAAAAAACAGAAAAAATACCACTGAAAGATTGGAACTTAAGAAGTACAATCCTATTTTGAAAAGAGTAACAGTTCACAAAGAAATTAAATAATTATAACCCATGGCAAAGAAAACAGTCGCAACCCTTCAGACAGGTAAAGAAGGACGTTCTTATACTAAGGTTATCAAGATGGTTAAATCTCCGAAAACAGGAGCTTACATCTTCGATGAGCAAATGGTACCTAACGAAAAAGTTCAAGACTTTTTCAAGAAATAATTCAGTCGGAATGACTGGTAGAAAGTTCCTTTCATATATTATGGAAGGAACTTTTTTTATACCACAATGTTATCATCATAATACATTATGACCAATCATTGTGACACTTTTTTTTGTCCGTGTAAGAGATTAGTTATATCTTTGTAGCATAAACAGATAAATCAGACTCCAATATGGGATTTTTTAATTTTTTCTCAAAAGAAAAGAAGGAAACTTTAGACAAAGGATTGTCCAAAACCAAAGAAAGTGTATTTAGTAAGATTGCCCGTGCCGTAGCGGGTAAATCAAAAGTAGACGATGAAGTATTGGATAATCTGGAAGAAGTGCTTATCACTTCGGATGTAGGCGTTGAAACAACTCTGAATATCATCAAACGCATTGAAGAAAGAGTTGCCAAAGATAAATATGTAAACACTCAGGAACTGAACAAGATTCTCCGTGAAGAGATAGCGGCATTATTGACTGAAAATAACACGGTGGATTCGGATGATTTCACTGTTCCGGAAGGTAAGAAGCCCTATGTCATCATGGTGGTAGGTGTAAACGGTGTGGGTAAAACCACAACCATTGGTAAATTGGCATATCAATTTAAGAAGGCGGGCAAAACCGTCTATTTGGGTGCCGCTGATACATTCCGTGCTGCCGCCGTAGAACAATTGGATATTTGGGGAGAAAGAGTAGGAGTGCCTGTTATTAAACAGAAAATGGGATCAGATCCCGCATCTGTAGCTTTTGATACCTTAAGTTCCGCCGTAGCTAATAATGCAGATGTAGTAATCATTGATACCGCAGGCCGTCTTCACAATAAAGTAGGTTTGATGAACGAGCTTACTAAAATCAAGAATGTGATGAAGAAAGTTGTTGCGGACGCACCTCACGAAGTATTATTGGTTTTAGACGGTTCTACCGGTCAAAATGCATTTGAACAAGCCAAACAGTTTACTTTGGCGACAGAAGTTACTGCTATGGCAATTACCAAATTGGACGGAACAGCCAAAGGGGGCGTTGTAATTGGCATCTCAGAGCAGTTCAAGATTCCCGTAAAATATATTGGATTGGGCGAAGGCATTGAAGACATGCAGGTATTCCGCAAAAAAGAATTTGTAGACTCACTATTTGGAGAGACTGAATAATAAATGAAACGTAACACAATAGATATCATCACCTTAGGGTGTTCCAAAAACTTAGTAGACTCAGAAAAGCTGATGCGTCAGCTGGAAGCAAACGGTTATAAAGTAACTCACGATTCCGACAAACCGCAAGGAGAAATCGCAGTTATTAATACATGTGGTTTCATCGGTGATGCCAAAGAGGAATCGATCAATATGATATTGGAATTTTGTCAGGCCAAAGAAGAAGGGAAGCTCAAAAAACTATATGTGATGGGCTGCCTTTCAGAAAGATATCTAAAAGAATTGGCATTGGAAATTCCTCAAGTAGATAAATTCTATGGTAAGTTTAACTGGAATGAGTTGCTGGCAGATTTAGGCAAAGCATACAAGTCGGAATTTGCCTTTGAACGGACATTAACCACACCCCATCACTACGCTTATCTGAAAATATCAGAAGGCTGTGACCGTAAATGCTCTTATTGCGCCATTCCTATTATTACAGGACGCCACATTTCACGGCCGATGGAGGAGATTATTGATGAAGTGAAACTACTTGTATCCGAAGGAGTAAAAGAGTTCCAAATTATAGCCCAAGAATTGACTTACTACGGCGTAGATTTATATAAAAGTCAGAAATTGCCCGAACTCATCGAAAGAATCGCCAATGTTCCCGGTGTAGAATGGATACGTTTACACTATGCATATCCGGCCCATTTTCCGGAAGAATTATTCCGTGTTATGCGCGAACACGATAATGTATGCAAATATATGGATATTGCCCTGCAACACATTAGTGACAATATGCTGAATAAAATGCGCCGGCATGTAAGTAAAGCGGAAACCTACGAATTAATCGAAAAATTCCGTCGGGAAGTACCCGATATTCACTTACGTACAACATTAATGGTAGGACATCCCGGTGAGACTGAAGAAGATTTTGAAGAATTAAAAGAATTCGTCAAAAAAGTACGATTCGACCGGATGGGAGCCTTCGCTTACTCGGAAGAAGAAGGAACATTCGCCGCTAAAGAATACGAAGATTCCATTTCTCATGAAGTGAAACAACAGCGTTTGGATGAATTAATGGCACTTCAGCAGGAAATAGCCGGCGAACTGAGCCAAACGAAAATAGGTAAAGAATTTAAAGTCATTATAGACCGGAAGGAAGGAGATTACTACATAGGCAGAACCCAGTTTGACTCTCCCGAGGTAGATCCTGAGGTCTTGATAAAAGCTGATGACGAGTACTTAAAAATAGGTGAATTCTATAAAGTGAAAATAACAGCCGCTGATGATTTCGACCTATACGCCAGCATTTTATAGACCTTTTCCCTTATAAAGTTTGGATAATGTTTGTTTTTTTACTAATATAGCAACCAAATTAACACTTTAAGCTTTGAATAACAAAGAATTTATATCTGAATTATCACGTAAACTAGGATATACGAATAAAGATACATCACAATTGGTATCCTCAGTCATTGGTGTTATGACCCAGGAATTGCAAGATGGCAACAACATTGCAATCCAGGGATTTGGTACGTTTGAGGTTAAGAAAAAGCTGGAAAGAATTTCTATCAACCCGGCTACTCAACAACGTATGCTGATTCCCCCCAAGTTAGTGCTGACTTACAAACCCAGTGTAACTTTAAAAGAAAAGTTTAAATAAAATAGCCCTTATTTATAATATTATCATGAGCGAGAAAGTAACCATACAAGATATCATCGAACTTTTGGCTGAGAAACACAGCATGACTAAAAAAGATGCTGAAATCTTTGTCAAAGGAATGTTTGAACTGATAGAGGAAGCTTTAGTTACTGAAAAGTATGTAAAGGTTAAAGGACTAGGTACGTTTAAACTTACAGAGGTGGAGAGTCGTGAAAGTGTAAACGTAAACACGGGGGAAAGAATTGAAATACAGGGCCATACAAAAATATCTTTTACTCCGGATTCCAGTATGAAAGATTTAATAAATAAACCATTCGCTCATTTTGAAACGGTTATATTAAATGAAAACACCAAACTGGAAGATACCGAAACAGAAATAGAAGGAGAGGAGGAAGATACCTTTGACGGAAACGCGCCTAAGCCTAAACAAACAATTGCGGCTAAAGAGGTTGAGTTCATAGAAGCGGAAAATACAGAAGATTCTCCAAATGAGAATGCCATTGCCGCTGAAGACACTACTCCGGTTATTGAGGAAACAATTATTGAAGAACCTGCACCTTCTGTTGAAATTACAGAGGAAGAGATACAAATTATAGAACCGGAAAAAGAATCGGAAGATATTGTCACTGAAGCAGAAAAGGATATTGTTGCTGAAACAGCTGTTCCCCAAACCGTTTCCCCTTTAGCAGAGACAATAGAAGGAAACGAGGTAACAGACAAACCTCAAGAAGAAGTTATGACTATCGCCGATGCAGCCATACTGGCTGCTCGTAAAGCTTGTGAAGAAAAAACATCCTTGGAAACAACAGCGTCAGAAGAGGCAACCCCGTCAGAGAAAACAGTAATAACTCCTGTTACTTCTGATTTTGAAAAAGAACAGAAGATAGAGGAAACAACAGAGACACAAGAAATCTCAGAAGAGAAAAAGAACAGAGTTTCCCGGGGAGTTATTCTTGCTATCATTTTGATTGCCTGCATTGCAGGTGGCATATATTGGTATTTGCAATCAGATAAAACTTCGGATTTACAATCGCCGGCTACAATAAAAAACACCCAAGAACAATTGGAAGAGGATATTCCTGCAATTCCGGTTAATGACTCATTGATGCAAGGTAAAGATACCGCAAACATATGGACGAATGTTGCCGGAAAAGAGACCATCAGTCAATCACAACAGACTGTATCTCCTAGTACGGAAAAGAGTTCAGGCGTTGCGACAACCGCAAATGTTGCAAAAGAAACTTTAGCCGATACTGTAGAATATGACATAACAGGGACTAAAACTAATTACACATTACGAGAAGGAGAGAGCCTGGTAAAATTAGCTGTGAAATTCTATGGTACAAAAAAGCTATGGCCCTATATCGTGAAACATAATAAAAACATCATTAAAGATGCCGACAGAGTACCCATAGGGACTACTCTGCGTATTCCTGAACTAACTCCTAAAAAATAAGCCTTCTTGCATTTTGCCTGCTTTCGGCATAAATAAAGCAGGCAAAATACAAGAAGTAAAAAAAAGTGCGTTCAACTGATATTCTCACTCTACAAACCTTATCTTTGTATTTTAAAATTCTTTAGCCCAATAACCTTTAAAAAGTAGAGATGCACTTTACTTTTTTAATAAAAATTAGTTGCCGCTGTTAATTAATTAGCGTAATTTTGGCTGCGTTAAATGAACAAGGCTATTTACAAGCCCGTTATTAGATCAATAAAGAAACAACTAAATAAAAACAAAATTATGGCTGAAGCAATTGACATTCGCGAACTAAACGAACGAATTGAAAGACAAAGTGCGTTCGTAACCAACTTAATGACTGGTATGGACCAGGTTATTGTAGGTCAGAAACATTTGGTAGAATCATTACTTATCGGTTTACTGTCCGATGGTCATATCCTGTTGGAAGGTGTTCCGGGTCTGGCAAAGACTCTGGCGATCAAAACGCTTGCATCTTTGATTGATGCCAAGTACAGCCGAATCCAGTTTACTCCGGACTTGCTGCCCGCCGACGTTATCGGTACCATGATTTATAGTCAGAAAGACGAACAATTCATAGCAAAGAAAGGTCCGATTTTTGCAAATTTCGTATTGGCCGATGAAATTAACCGTGCCCCGGCTAAAGTACAGAGTGCTTTGCTGGAAGCCATGCAGGAACGTCAAGTCACACTGAGCAAGGAAACCTTTATGCTACCCGAACCTTTCCTTGTAATGGCTACTCAGAACCCGATTGAACAGGAAGGTACCTATCCGCTTCCCGAAGCCCAGGTAGACCGTTTTATGCTGAAAGTTATTATCGACTATCCGAAACTGGAAGAAGAAAAGAAAATCATCCGCCAAAATATCACCGGAGAGAAAATCGAAGTTCGCCCCATTCTGAAAGCAACAGATATTATGGAAGCCCGTAAAGTGGTGCGCCAAGTCTATCTGGACGAAAAGATAGAGCAATACATCGCTGATATCGTATTCGCAACCCGTTTCCCTGAAAAATATGACTTGAAAGAACTGAAAGACATGATTGGTTTCGGTGGTTCACCGCGTGCATCTATCAATCTGGCATTGGCAGCACGTAGTTATGCATTCATCAAACGTCGCGGTTACGTGATTCCCGAAGATGTTCGTGCAGTTGCTCACGATGTGCTTCGCCACCGTATCGGCTTGACTTACGAAGCAGAAGCCATGAACATGTCTTCTGATGAAATTGTAAGCAAAATCCTGAATAAAGTGGAAGTACCCTAAGGATTGTGTTCTGAGGCAGTTCTTAATTGCTTGACAGTTAGGAAGAAGACTTGGAAACAAAAGGTTGAGTACAGAGTTCCACATGGGTGGGACCGCCATTCCACCCATGTGGAACTCCCGTTTCATCTATGTGAGACTGCCGTCCCACCTGGGTGGAACACCAAATGCATCCGTTTGAAAAACCATTCTCGATAGGAGAAAAAACAGAAACCGATGCACCGGATAAATAAACAACATAGTACGAACAGTATGGAAACAAGTGATTTATTAAAACGGGTTCGCCAGATTGAGATCAAGACACGCGGACTTTCGAACAATATCTTTGCCGGACAATATCACTCTGCATTCAAGGGCAAAGGTATGTCATTCTCGGAAGTACGTGAATATCAGTATGGTGACGACGTACGTGACATTGACTGGAACGTAACCGCCCGCTACAACAAACCCTTTGTCAAGGTGTTTGAAGAAGAGCGCGAATTGACGGTTATGCTCTTGATTGATGTTTCGAACAGCTTGGATTTCGGTACGGTGAAGCAGTTGAAGAAGGATATGGTGACCGAGATTGCCGCTACATTGGCATTCTCGGCCATTCAAAATAACGATAAAATAGGAGTTATTTTCTTTTCAGACCGGATTGAGAAATTCATTCCGCCTAAAAAAGGCCGTAAACATATTCTTTATATCATCCGTGAACTGCTTGATTTCAAGCCCGAAAGCAAGCGTACAGATATAAAGATGGCTGTGGAATATCTGACCAACGTAATTAAAAAACGTTGCACCACCTTTATGATAAGCGACTTTATAGATGAAAACGACTTCCGCAATGCTTTGACCATTGCCAACCGGAAACATGATATCGTAGCTATCCAGGTATACGACCGCCGCATGGCAGAGTTACCTGATGTGGGACTAATGAAAGTACGCGATGCCGAAACCGGCCACGAGCAATGGATTGACACCTCGTCACGAGCTTTGCGTCGCGCACATAATGACTGGTGGATACAGCGTCAGGGAGTATTGAATGAAACATTTACCAAAAGTAATGTGGACTCTGTATCTATCCGCACGGATCAGGATTATGTGAAATCGTTGCTTAACTTATTTGCTAAACGAAATTAAAGAATATGAATATACTGAATACTAGCAAAAAGTTCTTGAAAGCTGGAGTTTGTGCAATTATGCTGATAACAGCCGGACAGGCACAGGCACAGCAGGTTACGGTAGACGCCAGCATTGACTCGCTGCAACTTCTCATTGGCGAACAGGCTAAAGTGAAGCTGGAAATCAGCATGGATGCCAAGCAAAAACTGCAACTTCCGTTCCTGCGCGATACATTGGTAAAAGGAGTGGAGATATTGGATATAGCCAAGCCTGATACCCAGATGCTGAACGATGGAAAACGTATGCTGATAAAACAGGAATATACAATAACCTCTTTTGACTCGGCACTTTACTATCTCCCCCCATTCGAGGTGATGGTAAACGGAGAGCCTTACCGGTCCAAAGCATTGGCCGTAAAAGTATATTCCATTCCGGTAGATACGCTGCATCCCGAACAATTCTTCGGACCGAAGACCGTTCGTGAAGTACCTATCACCTGGGATGACGTATCGGCCATCGTATGGCTTACCTTGCTGATGCTTGCTTTGGGCGGACTGGCTTACTATCTGTTTGTACGCTACAAGGATAACAAGCCTATCATCAAGAAGATCAAGATTGAACCGAAGTTGCCGCCACACCAGCAGGCGTTGAAGGAAATAGAGCGTATCAAGGGAGACAAAACCTTGCGTACAGCCGATCCGAAGACCTATTATACCGAGCTGACGGATGTACTCCGTACTTATATGGAAGAACGATTCGGCTTTAACGCTATGGAGATGACTTCATCCGAAATTATTGATAAGCTACAGGAAATCAACGACAAAGAATCTATCAAGGATTTGATGTATTTGTTCCAGACTGCCGACCTGGTGAAATTCGCCAAACATTCTCCGTTGATGAACGAAAATGATATGAATCTGGTAAACGCAGTAGACTTCATCAATAATACAAAAGTGGAACCAGACCCGAATGCAAAGCCCGAACCTACGGAAATCACCGTGGAGGAAAAGCGAAGCAAACAGGGCAGAATGATTCTGCTGGGCAGCATCAGCATCATTGTTATTGCTATTGTGGTAATTCTGTATAAGGTGCTGAGTGGTGTATATAACCTCTGGTTTTAACAAATAAATACTAGGAACAATGATTTTTGCAAATATTGAATATCTATTTCTGCTGGTTCTGCTCATACCTTATATAATATGGTACGTCATGAAGCGGAAGAAAACCGAGCCTACGCTTCAGGTTTCTACCACACGCATGTATATGAAGGCACCCAAAAGCTGGAAGATTTACTTGCTGCATGCTCCGTTCGTACTCCGTACGGTGGCTATCATCATGGTAATCCTGATCTTGGCACGCCCTCAGACCACAGACAACTGGCAGAATACCGAAATAGAAGGAATCGACATCATGCTGGCAGTGGACGTTTCTACCAGTATGCTGGCCGAAGACTTGAAACCCAACCGACTGGAAGCTGCCAAACAAGTAGCTTCCGAGTTTATCAACGGCCGCCCCAATGATAATATCGGTCTGACCATCTTTGCCGGTGAGAGTTTTACCCAATGTCCGCTAACGGTAGACCATGGGGTGCTGCTGAATCTGTTCAACAGCATCAAAGGCGATATCGCCCAGCGCGGACTGATTGAAGATGGTACTGCCATCGGTATGGGCATTGCCAATGCGGTGACCCGTCTGAAGGACAGCAAGGCTAAATCGAAAGTGATTATTCTGCTGACGGATGGTAGCAACAACCGTGGAGATATTTCTCCGCTGACGGCTGCCGAGATAGCCAAACAGTTCGGTATCAGAATCTACACCATCGGTGTCGGTACAAACGGAACTGCCCCTTATCCGATGCAGACCTACGCAGGGACGCAATATGTGAATGTCCCCGTCGAGATAGACGAAAAGACTTTGACCGAGATTGCAGGTACAACGAACGGAAATTATTTCCGTGCCACCAGCAATTCCAAGTTGAAGGAAGTCTATCAGGAGATAGACAAACTGGAGAAAACGAAGTTGAACGTGAAGGAATTCAGCAAACGCGAAGAAGAATATCAGGTATTCGCCTGGATTGCTTTCTTCTGCATTTTGCTTGAACTCTTGTTGCGTAACTCAGTATTAAAGAAAATACCTTAAAAAAAGAAAGTCATGTTTCGATTTGCAGACCCGAACTTTTTATATTTACTCATCCTATTGCCGTTTTTGGTGGCGCTATATTTGTATTCCAATTATCACCGCCGCCAAAATATTCGCAAATATGGTGATCCGGCATTGCTGAAAGGGCTCATGCCGACTATTTCCAAGTATCGTCCTGACATCAAGTTTTGGCTGACTTTTGCTGCGTTGACATTGGTTATACTGATGTTGGCCCGCCCACAGTTCGGCTCAAAGATGGAAACGGTGAAACGAAGTGGAGTGGAAGCTGTCATTGCCTTGGACATTTCAAACTCCATGCTGGCAGAAGATGTGACTCCCAGTCGTTTGGACAAATCAAAGAAATTGATTTCCAGACTGGTAGATACGTTCAATAATGATAAAGTGGGATTGATTGTTTTTGCAGGTGATGCTTTCACGCAATTGCCCATCACAAGCGATTATGTTTCCGCCAAAATGTTCTTGGAAACCATTAATCCGTCATTGATAACCACACAAGGTACGGATATCGGTGCGGCCATCCGCCTGGCAATGAAGAGTTTTACTCCGCAAGAAGGAGTGGGACGTGCAATTATTGTCATTACCGATGGTGAAAATCATGAAGGTGGGGCAGTAGAAGCAGCCCAAGAAGCAGCCGAAAAAGGTATGCAGGTATTTGTATTAGGAGTAGGTTCACCGGATGGTTCTCCAATTCCAGCTGAGGACGGTAGCAACAATTTCCGTCGCGATAAGGATGGAAATGTTATCGTCACCCGCTTGAATGAGCAGATGTGCCAGGAAATAGCCAAGGCTGGCAATGGAATGTATATTCGCGTGGATAATACCAACTCAGCCGAGAAGGTATTGAACAATGAAATCGCCAAACTGTCAAAAGCTGATGTAGAAAGTCAGGTTTATACTGAATTTGATGAACAGTTCCAGGCTTTGGCATGGCTGGTGCTTATCCTGCTGGTGGTAGAAATGCTTATTTTGGAACGGAAAAATCCGCTTTTCAAAAATGTCAGACTATTTAAATAAGGAATGCTTATGTTACAAAAAACCTATATCACTCTGTTATTCTTACTTGTGGCAAGCAGTGCCTTCGCCCAAAAAACAGAAAGAGATTATCTGCGCAGCGGAAACAAGCTGTATAACGACAGCTTGTTTATCAAAGCGGAGGTAGATTATCGTAAGGCATTGGAAATTAACCTGAAATCAACAGATGCCATGTTCAATTTGGGAAACTCACTCTTGATGCAGCAAAAAGCAAAGGAAGCGATGGAACAGTTTGAATCTGCTTCTAAGGTAGAGAAGGACAAGGATAAACTGGCACAGATTTATCATAACATGGGAGTTATCCTTCAGTCGTCCAAGCAGTATCCACAGTGTATAGAGGCTTATAAGGAATCTTTACGGAATAACCCGAAAGATGATGAAACTCGTTATAACTTGGCTTTGGCACAAAAGCTGTTGAAAGACCAACAGCAAAATCAAGACCAGAATCAGGATAAGAATCAAGATCAAAAACAAGATCAGAAAGACGACAAAAAGGATCAGAACAAAAACCAGCAAGAACAGGATAAGAAAGACCAACAAAATCAAAATCAGCAGCAACAGCAGCAAAATAAGGATGAAATGTCCAAGGAAAATGCCCAACAATTATTGAATGCTGTGATGCAAGATGAAAAGAATGTGCAAGACAAAGTTAAAAAACAACTGCAAATTCAAGGAAAGAAGTTGGATAAAGACTGGTAATTTCTTAATTTTGGCAAATAAAAAAATAATTAGATAGCAATGAGGAAAGTAATTCTCTTATTCATATTAATAACATCGGTGCTCGGAGCATGGGCAGACGGAAATGTGACGTTTACCGCTTCTGCGCCTGATGTAGTAGTAAGCGGGGATCAGTTCCGGCTGACTTATACGGTCAACACTCATAAAGTCAGGGATTTTCGTGCACCTAATATCAAGGGGTTCGATGTCTTAATGGGACCAAGCCGTTCACAGCAGAGTAGTACACAGATTATAAATGGTAATGTTACTTCTACCAGCTCCATTACTTTTACTTATATTTTGATGGCTGATAAAGAAGGAACTTACACCATTCCTGGTGCTACTATTGTGGCAGACGGACAAAACAAAACTTCAAATTCCGTACAAATCAAAGTATTACCGCCTGATCAAACAAATGGTGTTGGAGGTGGAAACAATAGCGGTGGAAGAACTTCTTCACGCAGTCAGGTTGCCGGAAGCAAAATAACCAATCAAGATTTGTTTATTACCGCAACAGCAAGTAAGACTACTGTTTATGAACAGGAAGCCATCTTGTTGACATACAAAGTTTATACACTGGTAAATCTGAGACAGTTGTACGGGAAAATGCCGGATTTGAAGAATTTCCATACACAAGAAGTAGAACTTCCCCAACAAAAGACATTCTCTTTGGAGCATTATAACGGAAGAAACTATAACACTACCGTGTGGAGTCAGTATGTACTTTTCCCTCAGCAATCAGGTAAAATGGAAATTCCGTCTATTACCTTTGAAGGGGTTATAGCTCAACAAGTTGCCTCAGACGATCCTTTTGATGCTTTCTTTAATGGTGGAAGTAACTATGTGGAAGTAAAGAAAAACATTGTCACTCCTAAGCTAACCATCAATGTGAAAGCATTGCCCGATGGCAAACCGGCTAATTTCTCCGGAGGAGTAGGAGAGTTTACTATCAGTTCGTCTATAAGTACAAAAGAACTGAAAACAAATGATGCTGTAACCATTAAGTTAGTCATTTCTGGTACAGGTAATTTGAAATTGGTCAATACTCCGGAAGTAGCTTTCCCAAAGGATTTTGAAGTATACGACCCCAAGATTGACAATAAATTTACATTAACTCGCGAAGGTTTGTCAGGCAATAAGGTGATAGAATATCTAGCAATTCCAAGACATGCCGGCAATTTCACTATTCCGCCTGTCGAATTTTCCTATTTTGACTTAAAAAGCAATAGCTATAAAACAATAAAAACAGAAGCTTACAACCTAAAAGTGGAAAAAGGTGCAGGAAATGCAGATCAAGTTATTGCAGACTTTACCAACAAGGAAGATTTGAAAGTATTGGGACAAGACATCCGCTACATCAAAATGGGGGAAACTAGTTTAACTCGTAAGGGAGATTTCTTCTTTGGCTCAACGACATATTATCTATGGTATATCATTCCATTGGTTCTCTTCGTTGTTTTCGTAATTGTCTATCGTAAAAAAGCTATTGAAAATGCAAATGTAGCAAAAGTTCGTACTAAAAAAGCGAATAAAGTGGCTGCCAAACGCATGAAAAATGCAGGCAGATTATTAGCTGAAAACAAACAAGAAGCATTCTATGATGAGGTGTTGAAAGCACTTTGGGGATACATCAGTGATAAGTTGAATATCCCGGTTTCTCAATTGTCTAAAGATAATATCGAGGACGAATTGACCAAATATGGTGTTGCCCCCGAACTGATTAAAGATTTCATCGGAACATTGAATGAATGCGAGTTCGCCCGCTATGCTCCGGGTAATCAGAATGAAGCTATGGATAAAGTATATTCTTCGGCTGTTGAGGTCATCAGCAAAATGGAGAATAGTATAAAACACTAAATCAAAGGAGATTATAACAATGACAAAAATATATTTCATTTTGATATTCCTGATAAGTTTTGTCACAGTCTACGCACAGAATGAATCAGACTCTGCACAGGTTACCGCCCAAACAGAAATGCCACAAAGTGCTGCTGTGCAAACTTTCCCAACAAAGACAGAAGCCGATAGTGCATATATAAGAAACGACTTTGCAGCTTCTGTAGAGATGTATGAGAATATATTAAAAAACGAGGGGGAATCTTCCGATATTTATTATAATTTAGGTAACAGCTATTATAAAATGAATAACATTGCCAAAGCTGTCCTTAATTACGAACGTGCCTTGTTGCTAAACCCAGGAAATAGTGATATTCGTTTCAACCTAGAACTGGCTAGAAGCAAAACTGTAGACAAGGTAATCCCTTCTAGTAAAATGTTTTTCGTTACCTGGACTCAATCACTTATTAATACAATGAGTGAAAAGGCATGGGCACATACAGGCATCATCATGTTTATTCTGATGATATTGGCACTGTCTTTATTTATTTTCGGAAAACGAGTAGTCTTGAAGAAAGTAGGATTTATTTCAGCAATCTTTTTCTTACTAGTGACCATTTTAGCAAATATATTTGCCTCAGAACAAAAATCTGAATTAATTAATCATGATAACGCTATTATAATGGCTCCTAGCGTTACAGTCAAAAGTACTCCTAACCAAAGTGGAACAGACTTATTTATTCTTCATGAAGGTAGGAAAGTAATAATTAAAGATAATACGATGAAGGAGTGGAAAGAAATTAAACTGGAAGACGGTAATGTGGGATGGGTACCTACCAATGTTATTGAAATCATTTAAAACATAATCAATGGATATACAACAGTACATAGCAGCAGATAAAGAATTACTACTGAATTTGAACGGAAGCCAATCCTTATTTTGGGACGGATTCATGTGGGTAGCTACCAGTACAATTGTATGGGTACCTGTAGCTGCTATGCTGTTATATATCATAATTAAAAATAACAAAATTCAAGAAGCATTATTGACTATCGTTATGATTGCCTTAGTCATAACTTTAGCAGATCAAATAGCTTCTGGTTTATGCAAACCGTTTTTCGCACGTTTCCGTCCAACACAAGACCCCAATATTATGTATATGGTTGATATTGTAAACGGATATAGAGGAGGACGATTTGGCTTCATATCCAGTCATGCTGCCAACACATTTGCTATTTCTGTCTTTTTATCTTTACTAATTAAAAGAAAATCTCTTACTTTTATGCTTCTTTTTTGGGCCGTACTCAATTCCTATTCTAGAATCTACTTAGGAGTGCATTATCCGGGAGATATTCTTTTTGGTACTATAGAAGGTTGTTTCATAGGATATTTGATTTATCTCCTTTATAAATTTATTCAAAAAAAAATCTTTTATAAACCACGTTGCATTTCTAATCAATACACTGCCAGCGGTTATTTGATTAGTGATATTAATTTATTCTACATAATTCTCATTTCTACTTATTTCTTCATTATTATAGCAGGTATGATTGTGACTCATACACTCAATCTATAATCAGCAAATTAACCATTATAAATTTACATACAGTCAAAAATAGCACAAAAAGATTTGTTTTATGCATTTTTTTGATTAAGTTTATACCATGATTTAAGTACTCACTTTTATAACTAAATTTAATACATCATGAGAACAATAACATTTAATGAACTGCGCAGAATCAAAGATTCATTACCTAGTGGGAGTATGCACAGAATCGCAGATGAACTCAATATGACCGTAGAAACTGTACGTAACTTTTTTGGTGGACACAATTTCAAGAATGGTAAAAGTGTTGGAATTCATTTGGAACCGGGACCAGATGGGGGACTAGTAATGCTAGATGATACAACAGTTCTTGAAAAAGCCCTTCAAATATTGAGAGAAACTGAAGAAAAAGTAACGCAAGAAGCGTAATATAAAATCCCGGTTGAATGCAACATTCAATTGGGATTTTTTGTTTAACCTGAAAATCACTTAAAATATAGAATTATGGAAGATAAATTGGTAACCTTAGCAATCCTCACTTATGCTAAAGCACAGATTTTAAAGAATGTACTTGAGAATGAAGGAATTGAAGCGTACATTCACAATGTGAATCTTATTCAACCTGTCATATCTTCTGGAGTAAGGCTAAGAATTAAAGAAAGCGACCTGCCTCATGCTTTGCAGATTATAGAAAGTTCTGCATGGCTTTCAGAAGATATAATCAAAGGTAAGGAGAGCAGCTCAGAAAGAAATAAAGAAAAAAGAAAAGTACTTATCCCGATAGACTTTTCAAACTATTCTCTTAAAGCCTGCCAATTTGGTTTTTCTTTTGCTAATGCTATTAATTCAGAAGTTGTGCTTCTACATGCTTATTTCAGTCCTATTTATGTGCCTACAATTCCTTATGGAACTGATAATTTCAATTTTCAGATCGAAAGAGAAGAATCTGTAAAAAGTATGATAGAAACAGTGCACAACGAGTTGAATAAACTTTCTGATACAATCAAAAAGAAAGTTGAGTCGGGAGAGTTTCCTAATATAAAATATACTTGTATTTTGCGTGATGGTATTCCCGAAGAAGAAATCTTACGATATGCTAAAGAATATAATCCTCAGATAATTATAATGGGAACAAGAGGGAGAAGCCAAAAAGATATAGACTTGATTGGTAGCGTTACAGCTGAAGTTATAGAAAGAAGCAAATCCTTTGTATATGCTATTCCAGAACATACACCACTAAAAACATTCAATGATATAAAAAAAGTAGCTTTTGTGACCAATTTTGACCAAAGGGATCTAATAGCTTTTGACTCCTTGATAAATGCTTTTAAATCGTTTCATTTTGCTGTTTCCTTCATTCATTTAAGTACAGATAACGATGCATGGAATGAAATAAAACTAGCAGGTATTAAAGATTACTTTCAAAAACAATACTCTAAATTGGAACTATATTATAATGTAGTGAAAGAAGATAACATACTGAACAATTTGGACAACTATGTAAAAGAAGAAAATATAGACGTGATTTGCATCACAAATTATAAACGAAATATATTTGCTAGATTGTTTAATCCTAGCATAGCAAGAAAAATGATATTTCATGCTAATACACCTATATTAGTAATAAAATAAAGAATCAAGAAGGGTAGCACAAGCAAATCACAATGTGTTACCCTTCAACATATTAATGTTCACTTAGTATTTAATTAAACATAATACTGATTATATATCAAAAATGGCTCGCGTAAATAGACTTGAAAAAGGGATTGGTTGATTAATAAAGACGAAAATAAATTTTGCCATAACGCAAAAAACTAATATCTAAAGATACATAAACTTTAGATAATAACAAAGCCCAGACTGGAAAAGTCCGAGCTTTGTGCATAAATAAATAGAAAGATCGTATTAATATCCTAATTCTTTTTCCAAAGAATCATATTCAGCTCTATTTAACTTCCAATAAATATTTAGCAAATAATTTCCCCACAAAGCTTTATTATCAGGCTTTAATTCTTTTGCCTTCTCATAATATGGTTTAGCTTTCTCATACAACTCTTTAATCTTATTTTCGTTTTCATTGTATTTGGGATCATCAATAGCTAACTTTGCATTTTCCTCAACAATAATCTGGGCTGGGAAAAAATAACAATCACCAATCTTTGAATATGCTTCAGCAACTAAATCTCCGTTGTTTGAAATAATTTTATTAAATATAGCAACTGCATCATCATACTGCTTTTTCTCATACAATAAGATACCTTTTACATAAAGATAGTACGGAGTTTCACTCGTAGCAAGCAATTTATTAATTTGAGCCAAACCCTCATCAACCATACCTTTTTGAATATAATAATCCATAATATTACCAACAAAGTATTCTTGCTTAGGAAACAATTCAGTACCTTCTTTGATTACTTCAAGCCATTTTGCAGAATCACCACCTTCTTTCTGACCATATGTTTCAGCCAAGCACATTAATGCTCTATAACCTTCTTCTTTATGATTCTTACCTATATTGCCATATTTGATGACAGCTTGATTGTCTTTCAGCATATTAGCAGCTAAAGTTGCATAACAAGCATATAATGCATTCAAAGTGTCAGCCTTCAACTCATCATCATCAGCAAACATAGGCTCGTTTACTACATCAACAAATAATCCAAAATATTTTAGAGCATCAGCATAATCTCCTTTATTGTAAGCATCACCACCACCATTAACTAGGTTTAAACGCAAAGTCTTCAAAGCATCTGCATTCTTCTTTCTGAATTTGGGTTTCTTTAACTCACCACTTTGGACTTTAGCCTGCTCTATTTCATCGCATTTCAAGTAGAAGTCATACATCTTAGCTAAGCTGTTATAAAGCTTAGTTGTATCTGCCTGACCTCCGGGTAAATAAAGTTTCATGTTTTCTTCATCATAAATTGCTTTCTGAAAATCTCCAGCTAATTTCCATGTTTCCGGATCATTAGCGGTTTCAGGATTAGTTAAAGCCGGTTCGATAGCTTTTGCAGCTTCTTCAGGTTTGCTTTTCAAGGATTTAGCCTCCTTAACAACACTTACTTGTGCAGACACAAAGCAAGCTGTTAACAATAAAGCCACTGTAAATAATACTTTTCTCATGATTTTGTGGATTTAATAATACAATTTATTTTATTCTTCACTATTTGCTTCGGCAGTTAAATCTGAATTAGTATCAGAATTAGTAGTACCACCACTCTCTCCTTCAGTTATATTTTCAAGATCTGTATTTGAATTTTCATCTGTAACCTCTTCTTCAGATGTCACCTTACATACAGAGCCTATTTGGTCATTACGTTTCTCCAAATTTATCAATCGCACACCTTGTGTTGCACGTCCCATGATGCGGACTTCAGCGACTTTTAAACGAATTGTAATACCAGATTTATTAATAATCATCAAGTCATTCTCATCTGTAACAGACTTGATAGCTACCAATTTACCCGTTTTATCTGTAATATTCAACGTTTTTACACCCTTACCGCCACGATTGGTCTTACGATAATCTTCGATATCAGAACGTTTACCGTATCCTTGTTCAGAAACTACCATAATTGATTCAGCTTCAGGATCTTTTATACAAATCATACCGATAACTTCATCGCCACCATCTTCATCCAAAGTCATACCACGCACCCCTGTAGCCGTACGTCCCATAACACGAACCGCACTTTCGTGAAAGCGAATTGCACGCCCGTTACGGTTAGCAATAATGATTTCATTATCACCGTTAGTCATACGAACTTCAATCACTTTATCATCCTCACGAATAGTTATCGCATTAACACCATTCTGGCGAGGCCGTGAGTATTGTTCCAACAAAGTCTTTTTAATGACGCCATTCTTTGTACAGAACAGCACATAATGGCTATTAATGAACTCGGTATCATTAAGGTTTTTCACACGTAGATATGCTGTAACCACGTCATCGGAATCAATATTCAGCAAATTCTGAATAGCGCGTCCTTTAGCATTTTTAGTTCCTTCGGGAATTTCGTAAACTTTCAACCAATAGCACTTACCTTTCTGAGTGAAGAACATCATAGTATTGTGCATTGTAGCCGGATAAATATGCTCTACAAAGTCTTCATCACGGGTTTCACTTCCTTTTGATCCAACTCCACCCCTATTTTGGGCACGGAATTCTGATAAAGGAGTACGTTTGATATATCCCATATGAGATATCGTGATAACCATCTGATCATCAGCATAAAAATCTTCCGGATTAAATTCTTCTGAAGAATAAACTATTTCAGACCGACGCGCGTCCCCATACTTCTCTTTTACCTCTACTAACTCATCTTTGATTACTTTTTTACAAAGTTCATCATTTGAAAGAATTTCTTCATAATAAGCAATCTGTTTCATCACCTCTTCATATTCTGCGTGAAGCTGATCTTGCATCAAACCTGTTAATTGGCGCAAACGCATTTCTACAATAGCACGTGCCTGAATTTCACTCAGATTAAAACGTTCTATTAACCCTGCTATGGCATCATTAGGGGTTTTTGCAGCACGAATAATACGGATCACTTCATCAATATTATCAGAAGCTATAATCAATCCTTCAAGAATATGAGCACGCTCCTGTGCCTTCCGTAAATCATACTGAGTACGACGAATTACCACATCATGACGATGTTCTACAAAATATCTGATTAAATCTTTCAGATTCAACATTTTGGGGCGACCATGGACCAGAGCGATATTATTTACTCCAAATGAAGTTTGCAGAGCTGTCATTTTGAACAATTTGTTCAGCACCACACTAGCATTTGCATCACGTTTAACATCAATAACAATACGCATACCTTCACGGTCGGATTCATCATTTACATACGAAATACCATCAATCTTCTTGTCATTGACTAAAGATGCGATATTTTCAATCAATTCCTTCTTATTTACATTATAAGGAATTTCATTAACTATGATCTTGTCATGTGTAGTATGAGTTTCTATCTCAGCCTTAGCACGCATCACTACTCTACCACGTCCGGTTTCGTAAGCATCGCGTACCCCGCTTATACCATATATATATCCACCTGTAGGGAAATCCGGTGCTTTTACATATTGCATAAGCCCTTCAATATCAATATCATTATTGTCAATGTAAGCAATACATGCATCGATTACTTCAGAAAGATTATGGGTAGGCATATTGGTTGCCATACCTACAGCAATACCGGATGCTCCATTTACCAACAAGTTAGGAATCCGTGTTGGCATGACAGTCGGTTCCTGCAACGTGTCATCAAAATTATTCTGAAAATCAACAGTTTCCTTATAAAGATCCTGCATCATCTCTTCACCTATTTTCTTTAATCTTGCTTCCGTATAACGCATGGCAGCAGGGCTGTCACCATCAACAGAGCCGAAGTTACCCTGACCATCTACCAACGGATATCTCATAGCCCAATCCTGAGCCATTCTGACCAAAGCTCCATACACGGAAGAGTCACCATGCGGGTGATATTTACCCAAAACTTCACCTACAATTCTTGCTGATTTCTTATAAGCTTTATCGGAGGTATTTCCCAGTTCAATCATACCATATAAGATACGTCTATGAACCGGTTTAAAGCCATCGCGAACATCCGGGAGGGCGCGCGCAACAATTACTGACATTGAGTAATCAATGTACGACGACTTCATTTCCTCTTCGATGTTAATCTTTATAATTCTGTCTTGTTCTAGCATTTAAACAAATATTAATTATACATCTTTTTGGTTTACCAAAAACCACGCTAAAGTACTACTTTTATACGACATACGAAACAAAACCCATAAAAAAGTTAAGTCTATTAAATGTTTTTACTTATATAAGTAAAAAGTATCCCTATACCTTATTTTATAGTATATAGTGATTATCACTCCCACTTCTCATTTACTTTGTGAATAGTTCGCTATAACCCTTATTTTTGTTTAATCCATTTAGCCTGTCAAAGCTTGGCATACATTTTGTTATGCTAATATAAATAAGAAAACAATGGTATGCATTGTTATTATGTGTATCTTTGCACACTGGGAAATAAATACTATACTTTAGGAGGACGATAAATTTATGAACAATCAATTTACACAAAGAGTGTCCGATATCATCATGTATAGCAAGGAAGAAGCCAACAGGCTGCGAAATAGCTATATTGGTCCCGAACACTTGTTGTTGGGACTGATACGTGAAGGTGAAGGAAAAGCTATCGAGATTTTGTTTAATTTGCAAATAAACTTACAGGACATAAAAAATCAGTTGGAGGCCATTGTGAAAAACAATGCAGAAAATGACACCACCTATGACGAGAATATTAGCTTTAATGACAAAGCATCCAAAGTGTTAAAGCTATGTATTCTAGAGGCTAAGTTATTGAGAAACATTGCGGCTGACTCTGAACATATTTTGTTAGCAATTATGAAGGTCAAGGATAATGCAGCTTTCCACGTCTTGGAAAGCAATGGCGTAACATACGAAAAAATCAAACTCACTTTACAACCAGACACCCATGCAGGTCTGGGGTTCAGTGAGGACGAGGATGAAGACGAGGATATACGTCAGAGTCCAAGTGGCAATAAATCAAATGCAGCACAACAGCAGGCACGCCCGGCACAAAAAAAGCCGGCTAATGACACTCCTGTACTCGACAATTTCGGCACAGACATGACAAAAGCTGCCGAAGAAGGAAAACTAGATCCTGTAGTTGGCCGGGTGAAGGAAATAGAGCGACTGGCACAAATATTGAGCCGTCGCAAGAAAAACAACCCAATTTTGATTGGCGAACCGGGAGTCGGCAAATCTGCCATTGTTGAGGGACTTGCATTACGGATTGTGGAAAAGAAAGTATCACGTATCTTATTTGACAAACGAGTGATAGCTCTTGATATGACTGCCGTTGTCGCAGGCACTAAATATCGTGGACAATTCGAGGAACGTATTCGTTCTATCTTAAACGAGTTGAAGAAGAATCCTAACATCATTCTTTTCATCGATGAAATCCACACTATTGTGGGAGCAGGTTCTGCAGCGGGCTCAATGGATGCAGCCAATATGTTGAAACCCGCATTGGCCAGAGGCGAGATTCAATGCATCGGAGCGACGACGTTGGACGAATACCGCCAAAACATTGAAAAAGACGGTGCATTGGAACGTCGGTTCCAAAAGGTTATTGTAGAACCAACAACTGCAGAAGAGACACTTCAGATATTGAAAAATATCAAGGATAAATACGAGGATCATCATAATGTGAACTATACAGATGCAGCCCTTGAAGCTTGTGTGAAACTAACAGACCGATATATCACAGACCGTAACTTCCCCGATAAAGCGATAGATGCTTTAGATGAAGCCGGCTCGCGCGTACATCTTACTAATATCACTGCTCCTAAAGAAATAGAAGAACAGGAAAAACTGATTGATGAGATGAAATCTCTTAAAAATGAAGCTGTCAGGCTACAGAATTTCGAACTGGCCGCCAGTTATCGTGACAAAGAGAAAGAATATACGAATCAGCTTGATACCCTGAAGGAAGAATGGGAAAAAAGTCTGAAGGAAAACCGGGAAACGGTAGATGACGAACAAATAGCTGAAGTCGTTTCCATGATGTCAGGCGTACCTGTACAAAGAATGGCACAGGCTGAAGGAATGAAATTATTAGGAATGAAAGACGATCTGCTTTCTAAAGTTATCGGTCAGGACAAAGCAATCGCCACACTGGTAAAAGCTATTCAAAGAAGCCGTGTAGGCCTGAAAGATCCTAATAAGCCGATTGGTACATTCATGTTTCTAGGTCCGACAGGTGTCGGCAAGACTCATTTGGCCAAGGAGTTAGCGAAACTAATGTTCGGTTCAGCAGATGCACTTATCCGCATTGACATGAGTGAATATATGGAAAAATTCACCGTATCCCGTCTGGTAGGAGCACCTCCCGGATACGTAGGTTATGAAGAAGGTGGGCAGCTGACGGAGAAAGTAAGGCGTAAACCCTACTCTATCGTTTTATTGGATGAAATTGAAAAAGCGCATCCCGATGTATTCAACATATTGTTGCAAGTGATGGATGAAGGTCGGTTGACTGACAGTTATGGCAGAACTGTAGACTTTAAAAATACCATAGTCATCATGACATCTAATATTGGAACCCGCCAACTGAAAGAATTCGGAAAAGGAATCGGATTTGCCGCCCAGGTCCGTACTGATGACAAAGAATACTCGCGCAGCGTGATTACAAAAGCTTTGAATAAGTCTTTTGCGCCCGAATTCATCAATCGTTTGGACGAAATAATAACTTTCGACCAACTCGATCTGGATGCACTGACCCGGATTATTGATATTGAACTTAAGGGCCTTTACAGTCGTGTGAAAAACATTGGTTACAAGCTTGTTATTGACGAAGATGCCAAAAAGTTTGTAGCCACCAAAGGTTACGATGTACAGTTTGGAGCACGCCCATTGAAACGTGCCATCCAAAACAACTTGGAGGATGGCATCTCCGAGCTGATACTTGGATCAGAAATGGCAGCTGGTGACACGATCAAGGTAAGCTATGACAAAGAAAAAGACCTCATTGTCATGACTGTGGAAAAGTAAAGAGTCCAAAGTTATTCAAAAAATAACAGACAAAATGTCAGATATCACTGTATCTGGCATTTTTTTTGCCCATCATCCAACAAAAAGACGATTCAAACGTATATATAACATAATAACTTAAAACCATAAATAGTATGCAAAAAGGAAATATTGGGGTAACCACTGAGAACATTTTCCCCATCATTAAAAAGTTCTTATACAGTGATCATGAAATATTCCTCCGTGAATTAGTTTCTAATGCAGTAGATGCCACACAGAAGCTGAAAACCCTTGCATCTAAAGGTGAATTCAAAGGAGAGATGGGAGATCTTACCATTAAAGTAAGCTTAGGAAAAGATACCATCACCATTTCCGACCGGGGTATCGGACTTACAGCCGAAGAGATCGACAAATATATCAATCAGATAGCTTTTTCAGGTGCTAACGACTTCCTTGAAAAATATAAAGATGATGCCAATGCCATCATCGGACACTTTGGTCTGGGTTTCTATTCTGCCTTCATGGTAGCCAAAAAAGTGGAAATCATCACAAAATCCCACCAAGAAGGAGCACAAGCTGTGAAATGGACTTGCGACGGAAGCCCTGAGTTCACTATCGAAAACGTTGAAAAAGAAAGCCGCGGATCGGATATTATCCTTTATATAGATGATGACTGCAAGGAATTTCTGGAAGAAACACGTATTTCTTCATTGCTGACTAAATATTGCCGCTTCCTTCCTATCCCCATTGCATTCGGCAAAAAGAAAGAATGGAAAGATGGAAAGCAGGTTGAAACAAACGAAGACAACGTAATCAACGAAACCTATCCTTTATGGACACGCAAACCGGTAGAGCTGAAAGACGAAGATTATAAGAAATTCTATCGGGAGTTATATCCTATGGCAGACGAACCTCTGTTCTGGATCCACCTGAATGTGGATTATCCGTTCAATCTGACAGGTATTCTGTACTTCCCGAAAGTGAAGAGCAACATTGAATTACAAAAAAACAAAATCCAACTTTACTGCAACCAGGTCTATGTCACCGACTCGGTAGAAGGTATTGTTCCAGACTTCCTGACCCTGTTACACGGAGTGATTGACTCACCGGATATCCCGTTGAACGTATCCCGTTCTTACTTGCAGAGCGATTCCAACGTGAAGAAAATCTCCACTTATATTTCTAAGAAAGTATCAGACCGCCTGCAAGCCATTTTTAAGAATGACCGCAAAGAATTCGAGGAGAAATGGGATGATTTGAAGATTTTCATCAACTACGGCATGTTGACTCAAGAAGATTTCTACGAAAAGGCTAATAAATTTGCTCTGCTGAAAGACACAGATGACAAATATTATACTTACGAAGAATACCAAAGCTTGATCAAAGATAACCAAACAGATAAGGACGGCAACTTGATTTATCTGTATGCTACCCATGCAGACGAACAATACAGCTACATTGATGCGGCCAAAAACAAAGGCTACAACGTATTGTTAATGGATGGTCAGCTGGATGTAGCCATGGTAAGTATGCTCGAACAGAAATTTGAAAAGAGCCGCTTCACCCGTGTGGACAGTGATGTAATTGACCACCTGATTGCTAAAGAAGAGCGCAAAGATGCCAGTTTGGAAGTTGGCCAACGCGATATTCTATCTTCCGTATTCCGCAGTCAGTTACCACAGATGAAGAAAGTGGAATTCAATGTGGAAACACAATCTTTAGGCGAGACAGGAACTCCTATCATGATTACCCAAAGTGAATATATGCGCCGTATGAAAGAAATGGCCAATATCCAGGCAGGTATGAGTTTCTATGGAGAAATGCCGGATATGTTTAACTTGGTTCTGAATGTCGACCACAAACTGGTGAAACAAGTTTTGAATGATGCGGACAACTCTTGCAAAGCTGCTCTTGAACCTATTGAAGCTGAAATGACCAGTCTGAATAAACGTCACGACGAACTTCACAAAGCACAGGAAGGTAAAAAAGCCGATGAAATACCTCAAGCAGAAAAAGATGAATTAAGTGATGTTGAGAAAAAGTTGGCCGATGAAAAGACCAAGAAAGAAGCTGTTTTAGGTGAATACGCAGGTGGTAACAAAGTAATCCGCCAATTGATTGACCTTGCTCTGTTACAAAACAACATGTTGAAAGGTGAAGCTTTGACAAACTTTGTAAAACGCAGTATCGAACTGATTTAACAAATCTATCACATTTTGCTATCAAAAGCGTCGGGAAGTTCATTTCCGGCGCTTTTTTATTCTAAAAAACGATTGGAAACGAAGATTTCTTTCTATATTTGGAGCGACACATACAAAGATTCGACATCCATGAAACATTATCTATATATACTTTTTCTTCTCTTTTTACTACTTCCTCCCATCCATGCACAGAAAGTGGGACTGGTACTGAGCGGAGGAGGTGCCAAAGGCCTAACCCATATCGGCATTATCCGCGCATTAGAAGAAAACGGTATCCCCATAGATTATATTGCAGGCACATCCATGGGAGCCATTGTCGGTTCACTTTATGCCATGGGCTATTCTCCCGATGAAATGGAGGCTTTACTCAAATCCGATGACTTCAAACGCTGGTATTCAGGTAATGTGGAAGAGAAATACATCTATTATTTCAAGAAAAATCCTCCAACACCCGAATTTATCAACATCCGTATCTCCTTAAAAGACTCGCTGAAGAATGTCAAACCTCAGTTTTTGCCTACCAGCATTGTAGATCCCATTCAGATGAATATTGTATTTCTGCAATTATTCGGTCAGGCAACAGCTGCAAGCAAGGCCAATTTTGACAGCCTGTATATTCCCTTCCGCTGTATAGCTTCGGATGTGTACAACAAAAGACCACTGATATTGAAAAAAGGAGATCTGGGAGATGCCGTACGTGCCTCCATGAGTTTTCCTGCCATGTTCAAGCCTATCGAAATAGACTCGATACTGGCATACGACGGTGGCATTTACAATAATTTTCCAGTGAATGTAATGCGTGATACCTTCCATCCAGATATCATTATAGGAAGTGCCGTATCCGCCAATCCGGGCAAACCCAAGGAAGGTGACATTATGGGGCAACTGGAAAATATGATTATGCAAAAGACAGATTACTCTTTACCCGATTCCCTCGGCATCCTCATGACTTTTAAATATGATGATGTCAATTTAATGGACTTCCAGCGCTTTGACGAGTTGCATGACATTGGTTATAAACGTGCCATAGAAATGATGGACTCCATAAAAAGCCGAATTCATCGAAGAATCACCCCCGAACAAGTGAAAGTTAAACGACTGGCCTATAAGAGCAATTTACCGGTTTTCCGTTTCAAAAGAGTTAATATAACCGGTGCCAATGAACAGCAAAAGCAATATATACAAAAAGAGTTTCATGAAAACGACTCCGATGTTTTCACTATGGAGGATGTCAAACGAGCATATTTCCGTTTGTTGTCCGATAATATTATATCCGAAATCATTCCTCATGCCGTTTATAATGAGAAAGACCAAACCTACGACTTGAATCTTCAGGTCAAAATGGAGGCCAATCTCTCCGTTCGTGTCGGTGGAAACGTGTCTTCCAGTGGCTCCAATCAAGTCTATTTTGGTGCTTCTTATCAAAACTTGAACTATTATTCAAAAGAATTTAATTTTGACGGACAGTTAGGCCGGGTCTACAATAATGTACAACTTGCAGCACGAATCGATTTTCCAACCAAACTGCCTACATCTTATAAATTCATAGCCTCGATCTCTACCTTCGATTATTTCAAAGAAGCCAAATTCTTTTCCAACAAAGACAATCCGGCTTTCAACAAGAAAAGGGAAGAGTTTGTAAAATTGAAGGTGTCATTACCGTTTCTAAGCCGTAAAAAAGCTGAATTCGGTGTAGGTATAGCCCGTATGGAGGACAGGTACTTCCAAACCAATATCATCGACTTCAGCGAGACAAAACATGATGAAAGCACTTATTCTATCTTCGGAGGCTCTATCGTATTGGAAGGAAGTACCTTGAATGCCCGCCAATTTGCCACACAAGGAAGTCGTGAAAAAATGGCTGCACAAATTTTCACCGGCACAGAACATTTCAGATCAGGTGTATCCAAAGTGACTAAAGGCACACCGGAGCCTTATAAAAAAGTACAATCCTGGCTTCAAGTTTCATATCAGAACGAAACATACCATAAGGTAAGCCCTAAGTTTACTTTGGGAGCGTATCTGGAGGCATATTACTCATCCCGAAATTTCTCCAACAATTATACGGCTACATTAATGCAGGCAGGAGAATTCACTCCGACAGCCCATAGCAAAGTAACCTATAATGAGGCTTTCCGTGCTAATCAATATGCCGGAGTCGGCACCATGCCCATCTACCAGTTAAGCGAGTCTTTTCAATTACGCGGAGAATTTTATGGATTTATACCCATCTTTCCTATCAAGAAAGATGAATATGGACAAGCATATTACGGGAAAGCTTTCACAAAATTCGAATATCTTGGAGAAATTTCATTAGTCTTTCAATTATCGTTCGGTTCTATCAGTGCCTATGTAAATCACTATAGCTCACCGTCTAACGATTGGAATGTAGGTTTAACACTAGGCTGGCAGCTGTTTAATTCCCGTTTCGTCGAATAATTTTTAGAAAAAAGTTTTAGTAAAACGCTTGCATTTTCAAAAAAAGTCCGTATCTTTGCACCCGTTAAAACGAAAGAACAATAAACAATGGCCGCGTAGCTCAACTGAATAGAGTAGCTGACTACGGATCAGCCGGTTACAGGTTTGAATCCTGTCGCGGTCACCACCAAAAAGTTCGATTAGTTTTACAATGGCCGCGTAGCTCAACTGAATAGAGTAGCTGACTACGGATCAGCCGGTTACAGGTTTGAATCCTGTCGCGGTCACTACTAAAATATTAAACAACGGTCGCGTAGCTCAACTGAATAGAGTAGCTGACTACGGATCAGCCGGTTACAGGTTTGAATCCTGTCGCGATCACAAAAAAGACTATCTGAAAAGATAGTCTTTTTTGTGTTTTCTTGAGTCAGTCTAGAATTAGGATGGCTCAGTTTGAAAACGGAGGCTCAATTTTCAAACGGCTCAGCGGAAATTTCTGGTTGTTAAGTTTTAAAATTAGCTACCTTTGCTTACCTTTGTTTTATGAAACCCGAAC